>NZ_CP039696.1 GCF_005145025.1 Novosphingobium sp. EMRT-2
CTCGATGCAGCTCAATTCCAGCTATATTCAATCGCTGGCGCGCTACGGCATCCGGCCTGAATATGTGCTTGCGCCGGGGTGCTACTCCTACAATCTCGCCGCTTGGCGTATCCGAAACCATATCCGCGACGACAATGGCGACCTGTGGACGCGGGTTGCCAATTATCACTCCCGAACGCCGGTCCATAATGCCCGGTATCGTGCGGCGATTATGGCGAAGGCGGCACGCTGGGAGGCATGGCTTTCCTCGCGCTACAAAACACCTATAGCGTGAACGGCGTGCCGATCAGCGGCGGCGGTCCTGCTGCGCGATCGGCGTCAAGCCCGCTCACGATCACGGCGGCCGACGCCGGGGACAGGGGCCAGCTCGCGGCCGTGGCGCAACCGGCGATCGTCCAGCCTCAAGCCAGCGCCGACGCCTCGGCGGGCTATGTCGCCTCGATCTTGGCCGCTGCCTTCAATGCACGTATAACGGATACGTGGCGGGCGCTGGAAGCCAATTACGGGGCCGCCAACAGCTTTCACAAATATGGGCAGGCGGTGGATTTCGTGCCGCGTGCCGGGCTGCACACGATCACGCGCGAGCAAATCCGCGCCGTGATGGCGCAACATGGTATTCGCGTGGCGGAGCTGCTGGGACCGGGGGACAGGGGCCATTCCGATCATTGGCATCTGGCGTTCTATACCGGCGATCAGACTCGGCCGCTCGATCGCGCTCAAATTGTCGTCGCCAGAGCGGAACGCGGGATAGGGGGCCTAACCTCGGCGGCCGTGCGGCCGATGGCCAGCTATGAGGCTGCGCCAGTTCCACAAGCCCGCATCATGGCGGGCTCGGCCGAACGCCGCGCCTATTTCCGTTGCGGTGAATTTCCGGCGCGACATGCTGCATCCGGTGCCCGGCGATCCTGCGGCCGACGAACGGTTTATTCCGCGCACAATCACCGCCAGCAATTGAAGCGACGGCGCGCTAGGCGCTCAATTCGGCAAGCCGGTGTGGGCGCTCATCCCCATCCCGGCCAGCTCCTCAATGAGCCAGTCTCGAAAGTCCGAAATGGATTTCGCGCCTTCGGCCCTCAAGGCGCAACGTCTTCCTCTTTGAAACTCCAATCGTCCTTGCCGATGTGCCGCAAGGCGCGCCTGACGCAATGCTTCTGATAGCTATAAATCGCGCAGCGGAGATACCCGCGAATGATCTTTTCCATAGCCGCATCGTCATTGCGGTGGCGATCTAGCAATGCGTCAAGGTCGGCTATGGATGGATCGGGATTAAGCATGGTCGGCCTCGATCTGTAGGGCGAGCTGGGCGAGGCGATCGGGAGCAAGCAAGTCGTCGGCCGCTAGGTCGATAGCGAAGGGTTCGCCGGGTTCGGGCGGCCGTCGATCGGCGGCAAAAGCGGCAAGATAGGGTTGCGCCGCGTCGGTTTCGATCCAGCGCCAGAAGGCAGGCCCTTGGCCGAATAGCCCGGCCTCGAACATATCGAGCCGGCTTGCGCGAAATCATCGCACATTAGGCGAAGTGGATCACGGCCGATTCAGTGGTCCGCCCCTGCGGACGCACCACAATATCGACCTTGCAGCCAAGCCGGGTGAGCATGGCTAGAAGCCGCTCAACCGAGACGCTGCGGAACTGGCCTCGCAGGATGCGCGACAATTCCGGTTGAGTAGATCCGTAACCTTGGCGGCGGCGATCTGCGTCAATTTCCGCTCCTGCATGGCCTCGGCCACACGGGTAACGAGCTGGGCTTTCAAAAGGTGGGTGTCGGGATCGGCAAAGCCTAGATCGGCAAAGACATTGCCGCTGCCTTCCTCAATGATTTCGTCCTGTGCGCTCATGCTGTGCCTCGCGGGTCTGGTGTTGCCGGTGATGCTCCTCGCGGTTTTCAGCGCGTTCGGATCAAATCCATATCGGCCTGCGGCGTGGCTTGCCTGCTTGGATTTCTTCTGGAAGGCGTGCAGGACATAGACCGCCTCCGCAAATTTGACCGTATAGACCGTGCGGAACGTATCGCCTTGGTAGTCGTTATTATCTCGACCACGCCAGCGCCGCCAAAGCCCTTCAACGGCTTAGTGCTGGCGTGCTGCCCGCCTTGCTGCGCGAGGTGCAGGGCATAGCCCATTACGTCCTGCACATCGTCCGGGAACTCCCGAAAATCGCGCTTTGACGATGCCACCCATCGAACCGGCCGTTCCGTATCCATCGCGGCTATTATGCACAAATATACATAGCTCGCAAGCGAAAATTATGCGCGTATGTGCTACTGCGCGGCCGATGTTATCAGCGGAACGATTGTGGGGCACCGGGATCGGCGGTTCAATCGAGCGCCCTGCGCGACGAATGTATCAACGCCGGGGATGCAGGACGGCAATTTTATGCTAGAGCCCGGCGCGGCTGCACGCCCCCATTTTGTGCAGCCGTCCACTTCCGACGATGGCCCGCAAGGACTGCGCCATCGTCGGAAGACCAGCCAACAATCTAGCCCTTGCTGCCCTCTGTCCGGGCAGGCGAGTGTTGCTTGCCGTTGTAATAAAATTACTGTTCAATCTGACCTAGTTCCGCGTGCAATCGGCGTATTGTTGAGTCATCGTCCCTCTACAACGATCGCAAGGAGGACTACGCTATGGTTGATTCTTCCAATATCTACCGGGAGCAGCAAAAAGCGGTTGCCCTAGAGTTCATGGAAAAAGCTCTAGCGATACTCGTTGAGGTCGATGATTCCCCGGCAGATTGTTATCTGCAACAATCAATAGATACGTGCATGGCGTCACCACGCATGACATTTCCGAAAACGAGTTTTGGGACTGCGTGGATGAATTGCCGCATTTGACTGACCGGGCCTTGTTCCTGCATCGCCAGAACGGGCTTTCAGTCGAGCAAATCGCCAAGCGACTAGGCATCGAGCAGAAAGAGGCGGCCGAACGGCTTTCGGAAGGGCTGGCCCTTGTTCGCGGCTCATTCAGCGTGGCGGAACACTAATCGCCGGAATCAGGGGCAGGGAGCATCTTGCCGAGCGTGGCGACCAATTCACCGGGCATGTAGGGCTTGGCGATATAGGCAGCTCCGTTCGGCAATTCGCCCGAACCTGGTCGCACGCGGCCAGAGGTAACAAGGACCGGCATGGAGGGCCAACGGTCGCGGACAGCAGCGGCTAGGGCGAGGCCCGTCATTCCGGGCATTTCAATATCGGTGAACACCGCGCCAATATCATCGCGGCCGTCAAGGATCGCCAGAGCATCGGCCGCCTCGCACGCCTCAAAAACGCGATAGCCAGCATCCATGAGAATGTCGCCGCCATCGTCCTAACAAGGGGTTCATCCTCGACAACCAGCACGGCCGCGCCGTCCGATCCTTCTCCCATTATTCCGGCTCCCTGTCCTTTTCGGCCTTCTTCTGTGCCGCGTCACGCAAAATGCCCGCCCAGCAAGCGAGGATCAAACCTTCATCGGGGGCCGTTTCTCCGGTGATGACAGAGTAGATTCCTAGCACGTTGGAGATTTCCTCCACCGATGCGACGCCTTTCCCTTCCAGCATCCCGGCGAGGACCGCCAGCGCCCCGCCATTGCCCGCACCATTGCCGGATCAGAGAGCTTCGCGCCGGGGAATACGTCTTCATCTGGCGTCCCCCGTTCATGTGGCCTCCGTGCCGCCCTTGGGAGCAATCATCACTTGGTTTCGGCCGCCCTGCTTTGCAGCGTAAAGGGCTTCATCGGCCGCTTTGAGGGCCGCCCTTGGATCGGGGAAATCAAACACGTCCGCAATGCCAGCGGAAAAAGTAATTTGGCCCAATGGTTCATCCGTCTTGCGGTTTCGCAAGCGACGTTCGGCCATTTGTTCGCGCAAGCCGTCAAGTTTCTTATGCGCTTCGGACAGGCTGAGGCCCCGGAACAGCATAACAAATTCCTCTCCACCGTGGCGCGCTACATGGCAATTATCGTCCGAAATCGTAGCGAGCATTTCCGCGATAAGTCGAATGACCCGATCGCCTGCATCATGGCCGTGCGTATCATTGATACGCTTAAAATGGTCTATATCGCAGAACGCCACGGCCAGCGGGTCAAGGCTCGATCTGGCGTCCCGATATTCCCGCTCTAGGACCGCATCGAAAGCCCGGCGATTGGGAAGGCCGGTCATGTGGTCAATCTCTGCCTCACGCCGCGCCTGTTCCAGACTACGGCGAAGCGCCTTGGCCTCCTCCTCGCTGCGCCGCATGTCGGTTTCGAGCTTGCGGGTTCGCTCAAGCATCGCCTTCGCCAAATCCGCTAGGCTGGAAAGGATTTGCCCGGTTCCCTGAACCTGATCCAGCTCGGCCACATGCTGTTCCAGCTCGTCGGTATAATCGGCCGTCGCGCTGCGCGTGTCGTTGGCGTTCTTCGAGAAACTTTCGAGCGTTGTTTCCAGCCTCGCCATAAGGTGCTGGATGCCATCGTGCTTGTCGATCGTCTCGTCTGCCGCCGTGATCTCGTCCAGCCATTCCTGTGTCACCGCTAGGCCAGCGGTCACATGCTGGGCGATCTTGCGCGCAAGGGCGGGATTGGACCCTGAAAAGGCCCCGTGGGCGGTGAGGAGATTATTGGGCGTCACGTCCAGCTCATAGGTGAGCAGGAAGGCTCTGTTGCAAACATGGGGCACGGCCGCGCGGCGTCACCCAGTTGGGGATTAGGCAGCATTGGCGAAATGCTTATTGAGCATAATCATGGTTTCGGTCAGGGCCGAGGGTCCAATTCCGAATGCTCTTTCAACCAGGCGCACCTCCCCATGATACCTGGCTGCAGGCACCATGCCTGGGCCTGTCCTTTGCGTAGGGCGCGCATGACCTCGAAGCCCTTGATCGTGGCGTAGGCCGTTGGCATCGACTTGAAGCCACGTACCGGCTTGATCAGCATCTTCAGCTTGCCGTGGTCGGCCTCGAGCACGTTGTTCAGATATTTCACCTGCCGGTGCTCGGTTTCCGCCGCCAGTTTGCCTTCGCGTTTCAGCTCAGCGATTGCTGCGCCGTAGCTGTAGGCGCTTGCAAACGTAGCGGCCTCTGCTCGCAAACAGAGCAGATTGTTGCTCAGATTATCTGACAACAGACAAGCTTCGCTGCTCACGCTAACTGACAATGTGCTCGCCTTCATCCGCGCCTGCTCGCAAACGGCAATGGCCTGCTCACAATAGTAGCCAATGCGATGTCATATCGGCACTCCCGCTTCCCGGAGCCGCTCGGTCAGTTCGCGGGTGTGTTCCGGGTCCAAGGTTCCGGCGAGAAACGCGCGAACGTCGGATGGGCGACTGTTAAGCTGGCTGACAAGCGAACCCGCATCGTAGCCGTTGCGCGTCAGCGTTGGTTCGAGGTCGTCAATCGCGCGTGACAGCACCTGCTCGACGATCTCGGCCGTGACGGGCTTGGCGGCGAAACGGAAGCCCTGCTCGAAGGCGAGCGTCAGGTGCATCTCGATCTGGAGCGGCGTACGCAGACGCTCCGCAATGAGGTCGATCGCATCCTCCTCCATCAGGTCGGCGACCTTGACGCCCTCGGCCGCGCAGGCGCCGAGCAGCCAGGCGACATAGTCCCG
Organism: Novosphingobium sp. EMRT-2; assembly: GCF_005145025.1. NCBI lineage: Bacteria > Pseudomonadati > Pseudomonadota > Alphaproteobacteria > Sphingomonadales > Sphingomonadaceae > Novosphingobium > Novosphingobium sp. EMRT-2. The sequence goes on from NZ_CP039696.1 coordinate 5,554, forward strand.
GCGTTCGGCACCGATGCCTTCATAGTCGAACGTAGTGGTGCGATAGCCGATCTCCTCCATCTGCGGACGGCGCAGATCGTTTCGGAGCCGGGGATGGCCGACCAGCAGGACCGACAGCAGCACGCCGGCATCGGCCACCACCTCCATGAGCCGCTTGAGGCCGGTCAGCGTCTTGTGGTGGAGGTCGTGCGCCTCGTCGACGACCAGCACGACCGGGCGCTTGCCCTTGCGCATGATGTCGCGCAGGTCGCGCTCGCGGCGCTCGGCCTGCTTGGGGATCTTCACCTGGGCGCGGTCGCCGGGTGAGAGGTCGTAGAAAAGCGCTTCGATCAGCGACGGCAGCGACGTGCGGCGCTTGTCGACTGCGAGCGACTTGGCAACAGCGACCTTGCCCGCCCTGGCCAGCTCGTCCTCGATGCGGCGCAGGAGGTGCGTCTTGCCCGATCCGACCAGGCCGGAGACGACGATAAGCCTGCCGGTCTGAACCGCTGCGCAGACTTCCCGCACAAGGTTGCGCTGATGCTCGGTCTCGAAGTTGCCGACGCCTTGGAACGGGCGGGCGAGCCCGTAGCTGGATTGAACGTCAGCGAGCATCAGCTTGTCCCCCGTCTTGCCTGGAACCGCTCGCGGATGCGGTGGGCGATGATGGTCTTGTCCAGCGTCTCGCCGAGCAGCGCGTCGATGAAGGCGCGGTCCGCCTCGGGCAGCGAGCCGAGCGGTCTTCGAAGCTGATCGACGATGGCATGGCGCGCCGCGAGCCCGGTCGGATATGCCGTCTCGGCAATCGGTTCCGGGAAAGGAGTTTGCCGCACCGCGAGCCCTGCGGTGGAGGGCGGCAGTGATGGCAGTGGCCGGTCGCCGCCAGTCACCGTCGCGCGGGGAAGCCCGAGCTGGTCGGCAAGCCGGACCACCTTGTCGAGCCGCTCCTCGGCGCGGCTCTTCTGGTACTTGCGATAGCGGTAGAGCGGCACTGCGCCGCGCGACGGTTCGTAGGGACCATGCCGCTTGCCGTCATGCTCCACGAAGAGCTGCTGGTCGAACAAACCCCAGAGCAACGTCACCGTCTCACCGGCAAGTTCGGGCTCAACCTCGTAGGAAGCGCCCTCGACCGATACGGTCGCGTCGCCAGCAACGGTGCGCCGCTCGGGTTCGCGCGCGAAAGCGCAGAACCGCTCCCAAGAGCACATGGCGCGCACGCCCTCGCCGGGCAAATGCCGCAGCCAATGTTCGACCCGCGCGTGCGGCTCGGAGCGATGGTCGCCGTTGTTGTAGGTGACCAGCGCACGCCGCATCCACAGGTTGGCTTCCGCCTCGTCCTTTGGCTTGTGGAAGTGGTACAGCGTCTCGTGCACCTCCTTGATCGTGCGGAACGGCCGCTCGACCTTGCCCTTGGCGCGGGCCGCGGTGTGCCGGTCGTCAGACTTGGGCGGCAGATGGGTAAGGACGCGCACGCCCAGGCTGCCCATCACCGACTGGAACACGCGCGACCGGCTGACCGGGCCGTTGTCCATGTAGATCGTGACCGGCAGACCTTGGAACGGCAGTTCGGGCTCGGGCTTGGCGGCAAAGGCGTTGAACAGGAAGCGCAGCGCGGACTCGGCATCTTCGCCATAGACGCTGCGATATTCCTGATAGACCACGCCCGAGCAGTCATCGACGACCGAGAACAGCATCAGCGTCGGTTTGCCGCGCCCTTGCTCGATCCAAAGCGGCGCCTCGACCTGCTTGAGGTCGGACGGGCTCATGTCGAAGTGCCACAACTCGTTGGATCGCCGCGCCTGGAAGCGCACCGCCGCGTGCGGGCGGGTCACGCGGGCATAGTCCAGCCCCGACGCGCGGAGCAGCCGGTCAATCGTCGCCCGCTTCAGCAGGCCGGGTGCGACCTTGACCAAGCCCTCGGGTGTCTCGACGCCATCGGTCTCCAGAAATTCGATGGCGCGAGCGGTCGAGACGTGCCGGCCCTTCTTGTTGGTGGTCCTGATCTTAAGAGCGGCGACGATCTCGGCGTAGCGCTCCATCTCGACCTGCGGGGCGACCCGCGTTGCGCCGTGATCGGATCGGCGCACCGACCTCGGCCGGTTCAGCTCGCGCAGCGCCCGGTACAGGGTCCAGATCGAAATGCCATAAGCCTCGGCCGCGCGGGCGATGATCTCGGTGCGACCGGGGTCGCGTGAGGGCAACAGCGACAATCGTCGGCGAAGGTCGACCAGCGCCTCTCCGGGCGGCCGCTTCGCCCGGTCAGCCATGGGCTGCGGCAGGCTCCTTGGCCGGTGCGCCGCTGCCGCGCTTACCGGCGTAGCGATAGAGGGTCGCCACCGACACGCCCATGCGCTTGGCGATGTCGCGCACCGGCAATGTCCCTCCTTCATCATCGCCCGTGCCGCAGCGACGTCGCTCGGGCGCATTGCCGACGGGCGGCCACCTTTGCGGCCCTGCCGACGCGCCTCCACCAGCCCTGCGGTAGTCCGCTCCCGGATCAGGGCCCGCTCGAACTGCGCGATGGCGCCGAACACGTGAAAGGTGAGCATGCCCCCAGGCGTGGTGGTGTCGATGCTCTCCGTCAGCGACACCAGTCCGATCTTTTCGCGCTCCAACTCCTCGGCCGTGGCGATCAGCTTCTTGAGCGAGCGGGCGAGGCGATCCAGCTTCCAAACGACCAGCGTGTCGCCTGCACGCAGCACGTCGCCCAGGATGCGCGCCAATTCGGGCCGGTCATCACGCGCACCTGACGCCTTCTCGGTGAACACCCGGTCGCAGCCAGCGCGGCGCAATGCGTCAAGCTGAAGCTCCGGATTCTGGTCGCTGGTGCTGACCCTGGCATAGCCGACCCGCATGGGCGTTCATTCTTCTCCAAACTCGTCGGAGACATACCTTTTTGCGAAAGAGGTTTCCAGAACAGTTTTGACAAAGAGTGGCCCGCAGATTTACGTTGCCGGCCAGGCAAAGCGATCGGCTCGTCAGAAACGGTCGTTTTGAAGAAGCCTGGCTGACGGAGGATCCATGCAGACGCTCGATACGATAAACTGGGTCGGCGACGGTGACGACACCGACTTCTTTGTCGCGATCGAGCGCACCTTCGATCTTCGCCTTCGCTCGAACCTGCCGTGGACGACGTTCGGCGAGGTGCGTGACCATGTCGTCGCGCATGTTGCGGCTCATGGCGGCGGCGGTACGACATGCGCCACGCAGATGACATTCTATAGACTTCGGCGCGCGCTCCGGCTTGGCCGGCACGTCGGGCCGGACGCGCCTTTGGCACCACTGGTCGGTGAGAACCTGCGTCTTGCGTTCAGCGAACTGGAAGCTGATACCGACCTGAAGATGCCCGCGACACGATCCGGATGGTTCGGGATTACCGGGGGTCTCTGCTTCGCCATCGCGGTCGCTATCCTTGTCTTCACGACGCTGGCGCCGCCCCTTCGCATTTTCGGCGCTGGAGCGAGCGCCTATGCGGGGCTGTGGTTGCGGTATATCGATCGCCGACGATTGCCTCGCGGATGCGAAACCATCGGCGATCTGGCCCGCCTGGTCACGGACCAGAACCGTGGCAGGCTGGCACGTGACGGCGCTCGCCTTACCGCTCCCGAGATATGGCGGATCATCCAGCAACTGGCGGCCGAGGAGAGCGGCATCGACTCGGATTTGATCGGGCCGGAGACGACCTTTTTCCGTAAAACGGCGCAAGCCGCCTGACCCAGACTTGACCTTCGTTTTCGGCAGCAACCCCCATTAGCGGACATTGGGTCCGTTGCGTGGTAACTCGCGTGCAGGATCGAGGCAGAAGCATCGAGGACACGCCATGATGGATCAAGCGCCTGAGGTGCCCATGACGCAGGAACAGGTTATTGAGCAGCGCCTCGTGAAGTGTGGACTGAAGGCCGGGGGCATCTCGGTCAAGTACGAGGAAGACCTTCAGAGCATAGAAGTGATCATCGGACCTGCGGCAAGGGCCAATCAGGGCCACTTCGAATGTATCAAAGATGCGGCCGCGCATGAGATCGTGACGTTTGAGGACGGCGCGATGTATAAAGCCTACAACGATTACACTTCAGAAGCGGCTCGGCCGCAGATGCTTGAGAGCCTGACAGCTACGCTGCGAGAGCGTAAGTTGCTTCAAGGATTTCCTGAACGTGGAAGCTTTCAGTCTTTGGGCGAGTTTGCGAGGGCACTGGAGAAGCATGCAGGCACAAAGCCGGGAGCAGCACTACGCGTTGACGGCGACGGCATCGTCTTTGATCCACCGCACGAGGCGAACTTGCCCGCCGACTTCGCAGCCAAGTATTCTGACCTGCTTAGCGTCGTGATGTTCGCTTCCGTACGTGATCATATCAGCTTTGGATTCATCGGGAATGAGGCCGTCTCGCCTGATCGGTAGGTGCGTTCACCATCAGACCGCCGTTGGCAGAAAGCGTGAGCACGCCATCTCTGTTTGCGAGCAGGCGCAAATGATTGTGAGCACGTTGTCAATTAGCGTGAGCAACGCGGCTTGTCCGTTGTCAGGTAATCTGAGCAACAATCTGCTCTGTTTGCGAGCAGAGGCCGCTACGTTTGCAAGCGCCTACACGTAGCTGGGTGCCTTGTCGGTATTGAGTTTGGCCGGCTTTTCCCAGTCCTTCAGGCCACGAAGAGCTTTGCCCAGAAAGCGCTTCGCCGCTTTGGCGCTGCGTGTCGATGACAGATAGAAATCAATCGTGTCGCCCCGTTTGTCGACCGCCCGGTACAGGTAGGTCCATTTGCCCCGCACCTTTACGTAGGTCTCATCCAGACGCCAGCTCGGATCAAAGCCGCGCCGCCAGAACCAGCGGAGACGCTTCTCCATCTCCGGCGCGTAGCGCTGCACCCAGCGATAGATCGTCGTATGATCGACATCGATCCCACGCTCGGACAGCATTTCCTCGAGATCACGGTAGCTGATGCCGTATCGACAATACCAGCGCACCGCCCATAGGATGACCTCGCCGGTAAAATGCCGTCCTTTGAAATCGTTCATCGCAACTGACCTTGACAGTACATGAGCCCAATCTTGGAAACCGTGTCAGAGTTTGCAACAGAGCCGGATCGCGGGTGATCGCGCCGTCGAGCAGGGCGCGCAATGTTTCCGTCTCCTCATGCCGGCTGAGGCCGGCGGGGAGGTGCGGGGTGAGGATGGTGACGCCGGAACAGTCGCAGACATGGGTGTCCAACGTCGCACTTGGCGCATCGTGGATCGGCTCTTCCCAAACGATGACCTTCCGGTCCCGGGCGAAGCGGCTCATCAGATGTTGCGGCCGCTGATAGACGAAGTTCCAGCGCAGGTGACTGAAGCAGATGAGCGTGCCGCCGCCCTCCGTCGGGCTGTCGGGGTTGATGGCGTCGACGTCGCTTGGAATGCCGCTCATGTCTGGAACCTTGCTGAATGATGAACATCGGCAACACGCCGTTCATCGCTCCGGTTCCTGTACAAACCGGCCCAAGTTCAAAGAGATAACACAAGATATCAAGTCGAGAGCGGAAACCTGATCCATGTCAGTCGTTCTGGCGAAGGTCTGGGAGATATGTACGATGAAGAGGCATCTGGAATTATGGGGTGGGCCGGAGTGCACCATCAACAGGGTTCGGGATACATATCAGGATCAGTTCGAGCGATGCGGCCACTATGATCGGATCGACGATCTGAATCTATTTGCCGACATCGGCATAACGACGATCCGTTATCCTATATTATGGGAATGCATTGCGCCTGATCGGCCCGGACAGCATCTCTGGCAGGGCGTGGATGCGCGGATCGACCGGCTGCGCGCACATGGCATCGACGTCATTGCCGGGCTTGTCCATCACGGCAGCGGTCCCTCCTACACGCATCTCCTCGACGATGACGGTTTCGCGCGGGGTCTCGCTGATTTCGCGGCCCGCGTTGCGGAGCGCTATTCCTGGATCAACCAGTGGACGCCGGTCAATGAGCCGCTCACCACGGCGCGCTTTTCGGCGCTTTATGGCCATTGGTATCCGCATGTCCGCGACGAGGGCGCGTTCTGGCGCGCGCTCCTCAACCAGATCGACGGAACCCGGCTCGCGATGCAGGCCATTCGCAGGGTCAATCCCGCCGCGCGGCTCGTTCAGACGGAGGATCTCGGCCGCACCTTCGCCACTGCCGAGTTGCGCGAGCAGGCTGCGTTCGAGAATATCCGGCGCTGGGCGACATGGGACCTGCTGTTCGGGCGCGTACGGCGCGGTCATCCGCTGTGGCGGCGCATGGCCGCGCACGGGCTGGAGCACAGGCTGGAGGCCATTGCGGCCGATCCCTGTCCGCCAGACATCATCGGCATCAACCATTATCTGACCAGCGAGCGGTTCCTCGACCATCGCATGCAGCGCTATCCCGCCCATGCGCATGGCGGCAATGACGGGCAGCGCTATGCCGATGTCGAGGCGATCCGGGTGCTGGAGCCGCCCCCGCCCGGTCTGAGGGGCGTGATAGAGGAGGCGTGGGACCGCTATGCGACCCCGATCGCGGTCACCGAAGTCCATAATGGCTGCACGCGCGAGGAGCAGCTGCGCTGGCTGGCGGAGGCGTGGGATTGCGCCGAGGATCTGCGCAATGAGGGCGTGGACGTGCGAGCGATCACGCTCTGGTCGCTGCTCGGCAGTAGCGGATGGAACACGCTGCTGACCGCCCCCGGCATCTATGAGCCGGGCATATTCGACGTCAGTAGCGGAACGCCGCGCGCGACCGCTCTCGCAGCGCTCGGCACGGCTCTGGCCACTGGCGCTGCACGGCATCCGCTTGCAGCGCAGCCGGGCTGGTGGCGTCGGCCGATCCGGCTTGAATATCCCGCCGTCCGCCGTCCTGCCCCGGCCGTGCAGCACCGGGCGGACAGTTGCAGGGAGCGTGCGCCCATGGGTCGGCCCCTCCTGATCATGGGCGCGACAGGAACCCTGGGGCAAGCGTTCGCGCGGGCCTGTACGCTCCGCAACATACCGCATGTGCTGACGGCGCGGCACGCGCTCGACATCACCAGCGAGGCCAGCATCGGGGCTGCGCTGGACCGGCACGATCCCTGGGCAGTGGTGAACGCCGCCGGCTGGGTACGGGTCGACGAGGCGGAAAGCCATGCCGCCCGTTGTTTTGCGGCGAACAGCGACGGCCCGGTCCGCCTTGCGCGGATGGCGGAGGAGCGGGGGCTTGCCACCCTCAATGTCTCAAGCGACCTCGTCTTCGGGGGCAAGGCGGAAGGGGCCTATGTCGAAACCGACGCGCCCGACCCGCGCAACGTCTATGGCGAGAGCAAGGCGCGCATGGAGGAGGGACTTCTCGCCCTGGCGGGGACGCATCTCATCGTTCGCACCGCAGCCTTCTTCTCTCCCCATGACGAGTTCAACTTTGCCGTCGCGGTCGCTCGCGCCCTGACGGCGGGGCAGCCGTTCGAGGCCGCGGCGGACCAGCGGATCACGCCGACCTATGTGCCGCATCTCGTCAGGGTCGCGCTCGACCTCCTGATCGACGGTGAGCAGGGCCTCTGGCACCTCACCAATGAGACGGAGCTATCATGGGCAGAGTTCGCGGAAGCCGTCGCGGACAGCCTGAACCTGCCCCGGCATCTGATCCGCGCCGTGCCGGGCGCCCGCCTGAACCAAATGGCGCCACGCCCCTCCCGCGTACCGCTCGCGACGGGGCGCGGGGCGCACCTGCCGTCTCTTGCGGATGCCCTCGGCGAGTTTGCGCGGCATGAGAAGAGGCAGCAAGCGGTGCGCGAGCTTGCATGACATGCAAACGGCCATGGATCCGAAGACCCATGGCCGCCGAACATTCAGCCGTCTTACATCCAGCCGTCGAGATCGTCGGGGATGTTGCTCAGCGTACCCTTGCCGGTGATGGCGTTCAGATCGAACGGCTGCGCCTCCAGGAAAAATTCCAGCTGGTCACGCGATGTCACAAGCGAATTGATCACGCGGACTTTCAGGCCTTTGAAGTTCGGGCCGTCGATGCGCAGCGCCTTCAGCGTGACTTTCGATCCATGCGGTATCTTCACGAAGCGCGGATAGTTCAGCAGGCGAAAGTCCGGCTGAACGATCTCAAGCTCGACGTCGATCGGGCCAGCATTCGCGATCTCCATCTCGCCTGAGTTTCCGATCAGAAACTCTGACGGCGAATATTTGGTGAACGACATCTTCAGGACCGCGTTCATCACCGTTTGAACATTCTCGCGCGTGCCGAAGAAAGTGTCGCGGAAGAGGCCGACCGTACGACGCTTTTCCAGCGCATCCTTGAAGGCCGCTTCATCCTCTCCCTGCGTCAGGAACAGGGTGGCGACGCGGTGATCCATCCCCGCCGCCTCCTGCTCCAACGCGGTCCCGAGATGAGCGTCCGTAGTCGCCGCGATATAGAGGTTATATTTCAGGGCCACGTCCATCGCGCTGGGGTGGATGAAATCGCTTTGCGCAACCTCAATCCCCGACAGCAGACCCTCTGAAAACATCCGTTCGAGGAACGGCGTCACCACTGCCTCACCAGGGGAGGAGGAGGGGATGGTCGGATGATTCCACTGGCAGATGGCGCCCTGCCGCTTCGCTTCGCGGAACCGTGCTTCCAGATCTTTCTCGTCCGCGCTGGTCCGGTTCCAGTCGACCCGGTCCAGCGCGACCGTCTGCTTGAAGGTGCTGTAATGGACTTTCCCCGGGTTCAGCGCATTTGCATCCTTGAGGAAGTGACAATTGAAATGCCCGATCGCGCGCGTGATCTCCGACCCGAGCGAGAGTTTCATGCCGCCGAGGCCAAGCATGCCCGAAGAGATGAACGCGCGGCCGATTTCATAGCTGCGGTTCTTGTTGGTGCCGGTGTCGCGGATCTTTGGCGTGATGATGTCATGTTCCGTGAAGGACACGAACTTAAGCCCGTCATGCGCCGCTTCTGCGAGGCGAAGCGTCGGCCAGGCCGAGCCGTCCGAGAATACGGTGTGCAGGTGCAGGTCGCCGGCGAAAATATGATGTCCGTCCTTCGTATCGGGGAAGATCAGACGCGCGGGCGACGGCGGCCGCTGATCGGATTGCGTCACGAACTCGGCGGAAGCTTCTCCGGCGGTGAACAGCCCTGCGAGCATAGCGAGAGCGGAAACCATTTCGCGGAAGTTTCTATGCTTAACCATAAGATCTCCTGATGAAGGTGGTGTTTGATGAATGGGCTTTGATATCGGTCGTGAAATCAGATTCACCGCACCCACATTGCGCTGGGTTCAGAACTTGTATCCAAGCGTGATGCCATAGGTGCGCGGGGCCGCCGGGAGGTCGGTGCTGGTCGTGGCGGAGTTGAATCGGGAGAGCGGATAGTATGTGTCGGTCAGGTTGCGGACCCAGGCCGTGGCGGAGATATTGTTCCTAGGGGTTGCGGCGCATCGACGAGCCAAGGAAAACCGGGTTGGAATAAAACCAGAGATCAGTCCATGCGTCTTCGCCCTCGGCATCGGGCGCCGGCTCGGCATCCTCAGTATTCGTCCCGCGCAGACGGAGATATTCATCGCCTGCGACCGGTTCGAGAGCCGTTTCGATCACGCGCCATTCGCCCTCTCGCTTCCATTCCGCCTCGGTAAAGCGCGCCACGACGCGCGTGCTCGGATTCCGATCAAGATTCGGATCGGCGGATTTCGTGCCCACCGATCCGCGGATCAGGTCAATATGGTGAACGGCAGGATTGTCGCCATTGGCATTCAATCCGTCGGGATCCCGAAAGCGGATCGTAAGGTGAAGCGGCTCACCATTGCCTGCATTTATGGTGGAACCGAATTCGATCGGACGCGCATCGGCGCCTGTTCCCAACAGAATCTCAAGTTCCGACACGAGATCGCCTGTAGTCACGAAAATGCGTCCGGCGCGCATGGCGGCGATGATCGATGCGGGGTTCTTTGGCGCGTGGACATAAGTCTTCGAATATTCGCCAGGCCAGAAGTCGAAACCGCCTTCGGTCCAGTTGATGTGTGAGTCTGAGTTGGCGGTAATCCACCAGCGTCGTCCTTCACCCAGCATGGAATCCCAGAAGCCGCCAAGCCGCGCGGTCATCTGGTCGAAACCACCCATGGTCGGGAAATCGCCATAGGCCCCGCGCGGGATCGCATCGCCGAAATAGGCCGCATAGCGCGAAGGGCCGACACTTTCGCCGACCTGACCGGCGGCCTGATGGCCCGGCGCACCTTCCATCCCGATGGCGACTTCCGGCGCGGTATCGTTCCAGCCACGCAATTCGGAAGGGGTGGTCAGGCCGTATTTGCCCATGCCGGTTGCGGACCTCGAGGGATGGTGTGCGAAAAGAACAGGCTTTGGCTGTTGTGCATCCATTGTCCGCAATGCGTCCAGCATTCGCCCTTCACTGTTGCGCGACGGATCGCGGGGCCACGCCTCGCGGGCGCCGTAGCCCTTCTCCAGCTCGCGCAACCGGTCGGCCTCGTCGTCACCTGCCGGAACGATGATGCTGCTGTGATCCGATCCGGGCGTATCGAATTCCATGCCGAAGAATTGCACCAATTCCGGCACCAGCTGTCGTGATCGCAGCAGTTCGGGATAGGCGTGGTCGTGGTTGACCTTGCTATGATTGGGGCCGCCATGATCGGTCGCCACCATCCAGTCCAAACCGAATTTGCGCGCCATCAGGGCGTTCATGGGAATCGGGTATATCGCATCACCGCCCACGGTCGGCGTCGGCGGGTCGGCCTTTTCGTCATAGCCGGTCGAAAAGCGACTGTGAGTGTGATGATCGCCCGCCAGCCAGCGCGCTTCTCCGGCATCGGCGCCCGGCTGCGGCGCCGGCACATCGATGCTGTGCATATGACGTTCGTGCGCGGTAACGGCAAATACCGGCAAGCAAACGAGGACCAGAGCGGCTGATGATCTCGTGGCGTTTCGAAGCATGTTTCTGTTCCTGGGATGAATTGATTGGCTCTGTTGCAAACATGGGGCACGGCCGCGCGGCGTCACCCAGTTGGGGGATTAGGCAGCATTGGCGAAATGCTTATTGAGCATAATCATGGTTTCGGTCAGGGCCGAGGGTCCAATTCCGAATGCTCTTTCAACCAGGCGCACCTCCCCCATGATACCTGGCTGCAGGCACCATGCCTGGGCCTGTCCTTTGCGTAGGGCGCGCATGACCTCGAAGCCCTTGATCGTGGCGTAGGCCGTTGGCATCGACTTGAAGCCACGTACCGGCTTGATCAGCATCTTCAGCTTGCCGTGGTCGGCCTCGAGCACGTTGTTCAGATATTTCACCTGCCGGTGCTCGGTTTCCGCCGCCAGTTTGCCTTCGCGTTTCAGCTCAGCGATTGCTGCGCCGTAGCTGGGTGCCTTGTCGGTATTGAGTTTGGCCGGCTTTTCCCAGTCCTTCAGGCCACGAAGAGCTTTGCCCAGAAAGCGCTTCGCCGCTTTGGCGCTGCGTGTCGATGACAGATAGAAATCAATCGTGTCGCCCCGTTTGTCGACCGCCCGGTACAGGTAGGTCCATTTGCCCCGCACCTTTACGTAGGTCTCATCCAGACGCCAGCTCGGATCAAAGCCGCGCCGCCAGAACCAGCGGAGACGCTTCTCCATCTCCGGCGCGTAGCGCTGCACCCAGCGATAGATCGTCGTATGATCGACATCGATCCCACGCTCGGACAGCATTTCCTCGAGATCACGGTAGCTGATGCCGTATCGACAATACCAGCGCACCGCCCATAGGATGACCTCGCCGGTAAAATGCCGTCCTTTGAAATCGTTCATCGCAACTGACCTTGACAGTACATGAGCCCAATCTTGGAAACCGTGTCAGAGTTTGCAACAGAGCCTCGGGCAACACCGCGATCGTGAAACTATCGTCATGGCTGTTCGCCTGGGCGGCTGTCCCGGCAGCGAGCGCCATAGCCGCCACCGATGAGAACGCAATTTGCCGCGTCCAATGGCCAAGGAGGGTCATGTTAAACTCCAATAGTTGCTTGTATGTTGGTTGGCTGATCAGAAAGTGTAGCCGAGCGAAACGCCATAAGTGCGCGGCGCGCCGCGGAATGCCGCGTAGACGGGCGGAGCCACGTAAAGGGTCGTCGCGTATCTTTTATTGGTGAAGTTGCGAACCCATGCCCCCACCGTCATCCTTTCGGCAAATGCCAGTTCCATCTGCGCATTGCCAAGGAAATAGCCCTTGATCGGCTGGTAATTGTCGAGTTCGGTGTAATAATCGTCGACGAAGCGGCCATTGACCGACGGCGTCAGCACCCTGTCGCCGCCCAGCGGTATCGCATAGCGGATCGAACCGGTCAGCGTCATCTTCGGCGCAAAGGGCAGTTCATTGCCGATGCGCCGTAACCTCTCCGCCGCATTGCCCGAACGCATGTCGAGTATTTTGCTATCGAGAAGCGAGACGCCGCCCTGTATTTCCAGCCCGTGTAGCGGTCGGACCGTGATATTCGCTTCCGCGCCATAGGTGCGAGCGCTGCCCACATTGGTGCGGATATTGGTGGGCAGGCCGTTGATGAGCTTGTTGAGGCTCGCCTGAAGATTGTTGAAGTCGTTGTAATAGACCGACGCATCGATCTGCACCGGGCCGCCGCGCGGCAGGAATTTGACGCCCGCCTCATAGGTCCAGACCCGCTCCGACTTGAACGGATCGGTTTCGGGGAGGGTGACGGAGGTCGATCCGTCGAAACCACCCGCCTTGAACCCCCGGCTGACCGAAACATAAGCGGTCGCGGACGGCGAGATTTCGTAACTGACATTCAGGCGGCCCGACAGGCTGTTGTCGGAGAAGGTCCGGCTGAAATTGAATGGCATGGGACCGAAAACGGCCGGGGCGATGCTCACACCGAAGGGATTGAGGTCGACGGTCGATCCGTCGAACCGGCTTTCATCATGGGTGTAGCGCAGGCCCGCGCCGATCTTCCAGTGACTGCCCAGCCTGACGCTGCCATCGGCAAATCCCGCGACGCTGCGGCGTCGCTGGATATAGTCGGCGGACAGCACGCTCAGCACGAAATCGGTCAGGTCGAGGTTACTGCGCAGCCGCACCTTGTCCCTGTAAGCCGTTGCACCCACCACCCAGTCGAACCGGCCGGGCGTCGCATTCTGGAGGCGTAGTTCCGCCGTCCCCTGCTCTACATTGTCGCGATAGATGATGTCGGTGATCCGCGTCGGAACCACGTCGCCCGCAGCAGAATATTGCTGCTTCAACTTTTCCCAGCCGAGAATGGCGACCAGCAGCATATCACCGCCGATCTTCTGGTTCAGCGTGACCGATCCGCCATAGCTGGTCTTGTCGAGCGACGGATCGATGGCGGAATCGGTCGTAAAGGGCGCCAGCGGCGCAAAACCGCGCACCGTGGCGGTGCGCTCGAAAAATTGCACCGCGCCGGATTCATGGAAACCATGGGCATTAAGCGTGACCGTTGTGCCGTCGGTCGGCTCCAGCAGCAATATCGCGCGACCGCCGTAATATTGGGAGCGATTGGCCTCGGTGTTGACGCCGGGATCGGCGAGCGCGGGGACGGCAGGATTGGCCGATCCACTGACACCGCGCGTGCCGATATTGGTCATGAACCCGTCGGTGCGGTCGAAGACGCCCGCCACCCGCAGCTTGACGCCATCGGCCAGAGCGCCGCCCGCCCCAGCTTCCGCGCGCCAGGAGTTGAAGCGGCCATATTCGACGCGCGCCTCCCCCTCCCATGTGTCCGTGGGCTGGCGCGAGATGATGTTGACCGCGCCCGCCGTGGTGTTCTGGCCGTAGAGCGTGCCCTGCGGCCCCTTCAATATCTCTATGCGTTCGACATCGAACATCTGTCCGCCGACCAGCGCCGCCGAACCCTGATAGGCGCCGTCGATGCTGACGGCGGCGGACGGATTGCCGTTGGGCCGGAAATCATCATAGCCGATGCCGCGAATGGTGAAGGTCTGGATGGTGCGACCGCCGGAAATCTGGGGTGACACGACCACGCCGGGAGTCAGGCGCGAGGCGTCGATCAAGTCCTTCACGCCCGCTTCGCGCAGTGCCTCTGGAGACAGGACGCTGACTGCCGATGGAACATCGATCAGCCGCTGGTCGCGTTTCTGGGCCGTGACGATGATGTCGCCACCTGCCTCGACAGGATCGTCGGCGGCGTAAGCCGGGGGAGCCGCGATCGTCAGGGAAGCGAAGGCGGAGGATAGCAGATGAACGCGGCGGAACTTGTGCTGCGATGAGCTGGCCATGAAATCAGTCCTTGGAACATGTATGTCAGAAGAGGGCGAGCGACATCGGCCACCGCCCGGATCGGGGGTGGATCTCGCGTCGCTCAGGACAATGAGGGGCCTAGTCGGAGACGACAGGCCGTTGCGGCATACGCCGGGACCCCGCCCATCGATGGATGTGTGAATACTTCATAGGACCCCCTGCCCGAATCGAACGGCTGTACAGGTAGGTGTATCGTGTGAATCTTCTATGACAGCCGGAGAAACGCTCGTGGGTATCCTGTGCGGATGCGCCGTCGGCGAAGCGATATGCGCGATGCCGTCCTGCTCAGGGAGCAAACTTGGCAACGGTGTGGTGAGGCTCTATCTAGATTGGGAAAGCCAGCCGAATTCGGGCGGAGCTTAATTCGAACGGCTGTACAGAAGGGTGTCAGGTTTGAGTCGCTTGCGATATATGTCCGATGAAGCCTCGCCCCAGGCAGAGCGGATGAGTGAGGCCGCGTATGACCTTGCCGAAGAGAGCGGTCTGGCAGCGCTCAGCGCACGAAGTCTGGCGCGAAAGACAGGAATGAGCCCGTCGGCAATCAATTACCACATCGGCAATCGCGAGCGGCTCATCGCGCAGATCGCGTTCAAGGCTATCGCGGTATCTAGCCGCTGGCGGCAGTCGCAGGCCGCTTTACAGGAAGAGGGTGCCCCGAGGTGGGCCGAGCTTGATCACGTGTTCACGTCGCTGTTGCAGGATCGGTTGAGCACCGGCCGTATGGTGATGGCACTTTTGCAGGAACTGGAGAACGAGGCCGTCGCCAGCGGTCAGACCGCTATCGAAGAGGCGCTGCGCGAGGAAATGTTCGCTGAAACGGCGTTCTGGCGCGATCTGGCAATCCGCCATGGCGAAAGCGTGGATGCGTGTAGCGCGACATCGTCGGTGACTGGTCAGCGACATTGATGGTGATGTGTCAGCGGTGACGTTGGGGATAGTGTCACACGAGGTTGGCCTGGATCAAGAGGCGTTGTCGCGCAGCGATGTCGCTGGCATGGTTTCGATGTCGCTGGGCGATGTCGCTGGATCAGGAGCACTGTCGCGGAGCGATGTCGCTGAGGCCAGGGCGGATCGCCTGCGATAGCTCTCGACGTTCATTTCCAGGATAGTGGCGTGGTGAACGAGCCTGTCGATGGCAGCGACAGTCATTGCCTTATCCAAAAAAATGGAATCCCAACCGCTGAATGGTTGGTTGGCGGTGATCATGATGGAGCGCCTTTCGTATCTGGCAGAGATGAGTTCGAACAGGACGCTGGTCTCTGCCTGGTCCTTGCGGACGTAGGACAGGTCATCGAGGATGAGCAGGTCGAAGCGGTCGAGCCTGGCGATCTCCTGGGTCAAGGTCAGGGACTGACGTGCGGCCTGCAAACGCTGGACGAGATCGGTGGTTCGGGTGAAGAAGACCCGGTATCCGCGCGCGACGAGCTCGTTGCCGATGGCGGCTGCGGCGTGGCTCTTGCCGGCACCGGGCGGACCAAATGCCAGAAGATTGTGGCCCGCCTTGAGCCAGGCATCTCCTTGGGTCAGAGCCATGACCTGGGCCTTGCTCAAGGTGGGAACGAGGCTGAAGTCGAAGGCATCCAGGGTCTTGCCGGGAGGCAGCCGTGCTTCTGTAAGATGGCGCTGGATCCGGCGTTGTTCGCGTTCGGCGAGTTCCAGTTCGGCCAAGGCTGCCAGCAGGCGCGAAGCCGGCCACCCCTCCTTGTCCGCTCGTGAACAGAAGTCCGGCCAGAGACGGGCAATGGTGGGCAGACGCAGCGTGCCAAGCAACATGGGCAGCTGGGCGGTGTCGACAGTGATGCTCATGCGGCCATCTCCCTGGCGGTGAGCAGATCGTCGTATGTGTCAGGCTGGGGAATATCGACGACCACATCGGCCGGCTCTTTGCCGGGGCGTTGGAAGCGCTCCTGCAGATCCCTCAGATCGGGTAAACCCTGGCCATCGAGTATGCCGGTCAGGGTCGCGGCGAGCTCAGCCTCGCAGGCCTGGTCATGCGCAAGCCACAGCAGCCCCACCATGCTGCGGCATGCGGCGGCTTTGGGAAGCGCACCCTCCAGAGCATCCCAGCAGCGGCGATATTCGCTGCGAGGGAAGAGCTTGTCGCGATAGACAAGGTTTGCCAGCGCGTGGGGCTTGGTACGCAGGCTGTGGATCACGTGCCGATAATTGACTACGTGGTCATGACCGCCCCGTCCGCGATCGGGCGCCCTCCCGCGTGGCAGGGTCTCGATGGGCTGCCCGGCCAGATAAAGGTCGATCCGGTCATCGAAGATCCTGGCTCGCAGGCTATGGCCGATGAGCCGGGAAGGCACGGTGTAGAAGACCTTGCGCAGCACGAAGCCGCCCGATGAGGTGACGAGCACCGTAGCTTCATCATAATCGCAGCTGCGGCGTGAAGGTAACGGGCGCAGGTGCTCAGCTTCGATGCGCAAGGCATCGCGCCGCCGGGCATTGTGGCGGCCCACGATCTGGGCGAGGAACGTGCGCCAGTCCTCGATGGAGGCGAAGTCACGTGTCCCGCGCAACTGGAGTGCCTGATCGAGCCGATCCTTAAGGTGGCTCTGTTGCAAAAATCGTGAAGCTTGAGCATGCTTGGCGGAGATTGGACGGACGGAACGATGACGGATTTCAAGTGGCGCCATTTCCAGGGTGATGTGATCCTGTGGGCGGTGCGCTGGTATTGTCGCTATCCGATCAGCTATCGCGACCTTGAGGAAATGCTGGCGGAACGCGGCATTTCGGTCGACCATACGACGATCTATCGCTGGGTCCAGTGCTACGCCCCGGAGATGGAGAAGCGGCTGCGCTGGTTCTGGCGGCGTGGCTTTGATCCGAGCTGGCGCCTGGATGAAACCTACGTCAAGGTGCGGGGCAAGTGGACCTACCTGTACCGGGCAGTCGACAAGCGGGGCGACACGATCGATTTCTACCTGTCGCCGACCCGCAGCGCCAAGGCAGCGAAGCGGTTCCTGGGCAAGGCCCTGCGAGGCCTGAAGCACTGGGAAAAGCCTGCCACGCTCAATACCGACAAAGCGCCGAGCTATGGTGCAGCGATCACCGAATTGAAGCGCGAAGGAAAGCTGGACCGGGAGACGGCCCACCGGCAGGTGAAGTATCTCAATAACGTGATCGAGGCCGATCACGGAAAGCTCAAGATACTGATCAAGCCGGTGCGCGGTTTCAAATCGATCCCCACGGCCTATGCCACGATCAAGGGATTCGAAGTCATGCGAGCCCTGCGCAAAGGACAGGCTCGCCCCTGGTGCCTGCAGCCCGGCATCAGGGGCGAGGTGCGCCTTGTGGAGAGAGCTTTTGGCATTGGGCCCTCGGCGCTGACGGAGGCCATGGGCATGCTCAACCACCATTTCGCAGCAGCCGCCTGATCGGCGCAGAGCGACAGCCTACCTCTGACTGCCGCCAATCTTTGCAACAGAGCCGGTAGAATCAATCAAGCGTTCAGTGTTCGTTCTTCAACCTGGCCAAAATCGCAGCTTCGGGCCGACTGGGCCTATAACGCGCTCGTCACGCCAACTTGCGGTAGTGGCGCAGATAGTCGGGATATTCGATCCCGCGTGCTTTCAAGAGATTAATCGTCGCCTCTTCGACCAGGGCGGCAACGGACGTTTGTTCGCGCTCAGCAAGGTTTTTGATCTCTGCCGCCAGCTCGGGTTTCACCGACGCTGCGAGATTGCGCGTGTTCGCGCGGCTCGGCCGACGCCGGGGCAAGGGAACCGGGAGAAGGGGGTCTTCCTGTCTTTTCGGGCGAGCCATAGGTCTAAAACACAAGAGGTTGATGTGGTGCCGGAATAAGCGTGTTGACACGCTTAATGGCTGTAATGTGGTTGCACGGCAAGAGAGGACAAGCCGGGTTGCCCTCGCCGTCAAAGCGAGGATAGACATATCCTTATCGGTAAAAGGGAATAAATCACGATGCCGCATAGCGACGATTGGCAGTATGATCCGATCCTGGAACGCGAACTAACCACCCGCCGCCCCGCTGGGGGAATGATCCAAGCGGTCGAGATTGCGCAGTTGCCGTCGAGTGAATGGATCATCAACGTTAAAGTATCGTGGCATGGCGATAAGTGGCTGAATGTCTGCCTATTCGAGCAACCGACGCTTAAAACATACAAGCGACTGTCAAGTGCCGTGCGGCATGTCGTGCTCGATTACGGATATGAGGATGACCATATCCGATTGGTCCCCGACAAACAATGCAGCAACAAATTGGCGTTTTAGGCTTCCCTTTCCCCCTCATCGTGATATGTGCATAAATCTCGATGACGAGGGAGAAAGCGATGAAAGCTTTTAATTTCGCGCTCGCGGCCGCCTTGGTGGGGGCTGCGGTGCAATCGACCCCCGCTGTAGCGTCGGATAATACTTGGGCATGTGAGGTTGTTCTGTGCATCTCCAACCCGGGTGGTCCGACGCAATATCCAGCCTGTGTTCCACCGATAACGAAACTGTGGCGGGTGCTGGCTCTCGGCGGCAGCTTCCCGACATGCACGGGCGGGGGTATCGCCAAGACAAAATACAAGAAGCCGGATGATGGGAGGCCTGGTCGCTTGACGGTCACTTGGACTGACGGGCGGCAACAGACCTACTATCAGCCGCGCAACTGACCGGGAGCGGGAACGTGTTCCTCGAAACCGGAGCCGTTCTTTCGCTGGCGGCGCAATGCGCCCCAGCGGTAGCGCCGCATACGATCGCCGCGATCGTGGATGCGGAATCTTCCAACTATGTTTTTGCGATCAACGTCAACGGCGTGGCCAGTCAGCCGCGCCGTCCGCGCAATGAGGCGGAGGCTATCGCAACCGCGCGCTCTTATGTTGCGCGCGGCTACAGCGTGGATCTCGGCCTCGGCCAAATCAATTCACGCAACATGGGCTGGCTCGGCCTGACGTGGGACACTGTTTTCAAGCAGTGCGCCAATGTCGAAGCGGCAGGCCGTGTGCTCCTGTCCAATTTCCGTTCGGCCAAGACGGGTCGCACCCCGCAAGAGGCCCTTCGGGTCGCACTCAGCATGTATAACACAGGCTCTCAATCGGGCTCTGTTGCAAAGATTGGCGGCAGTCAGAGGTAGGCTGTCGCTCTGCGCCGATCAGGCGGCTGCTGCGAAATGGTGGTTGAGCATGCCCATGGCCTCCGTCAGCGCCGAGGGCCCAATGCCAAAAGCTCTCTCCACAAGGCGCACCTCGCCCCTGATGCCGGGCTGCAGGCACCAGGGGCGAGCCTGTCCTTTGCGCAGGGCTCGCATGACTTCGAATCCCTTGATCGTGGCATAGGCCGTGGGGATCGATTTGAAACCGCGCACCGGCTTGATCAGTATCTTGAGCTTTCCGTGATCGGCCTCGATCACGTTATTGAGATACTTCACCTGCCGGTGGGCCGTCTCCCGGTCCAGCTTTCCTTCGCGCTTCAATTCGGTGATCGCTGCACCATAGCTCGGCGCTTTGTCGGTATTGAGCGTGGCAGGCTTTTCCCAGTGCTTCAGGCCTCGCAGGGCCTTGCCCAGGAACCGCTTCGCTGCCTTGGCGCTGCGGGTCGGCGACAGGTAGAAATCGATCGTGTCGCCCCGCTTGTCGACTGCCCGGTACAGGTAGGTCCACTTGCCCCGCACCTTGACGTAGGTTTCATCCAGGCGCCAGCTCGGATCAAAGCCACGCCGCCAGAACCAGCGCAGCCGCTTCTCCATCTCCGGGGCGTAGCACTGGACCCAGCGATAGATCGTCGTATGGTCGACCGAAATGCCGCGTTCCGCCAGCATTTCCTCAAGGTCGCGATAGCTGATCGGATAGCGACAATACCAGCGCACCGCCCACAGGATCACATCACCCTGGAAATGGCGCCACTTGAAATCCGTCATCGTTCCGTCCGTCCAATCTCCGCCAAGCATGCTCAAGCTTCACGATTTTTGCAACAGAGCCTCAAATCCCGCGTGTGCGAGGAGTGCAAGAAAGAGCGCGCGGCGCGGGCCGTCACAACCGACCGCCAGTTGTTCACCGCCGTTCGGGCGCTGCCTCATATGGCGATCACCAAAAAGGAAGGCGAGTATCGGGTGACGTTCCGGCTCGCCTCGATCGTAGAGGCCGATCAGGGCCGCCATGATGCCGATTGGCACCGGGACCATGCCGAACGGGTCGCCTACTACACGGATGACCGCGACGACGCGCTAGGCTCGGCCAAGTCGCTTTCTGACAATATGGTGCGCGTCATGGCCCGCCTCGCTGAACAGGGAGCCAGCCAATGACCCATGAGGATCAGCAGCGCGCCTATAACGCCGGGTGGAACTGTGGCCGCTGGCCCGATGATCCCCGCTATCAGGGCTGCGAACCGACGAACCCCGACCTTTGGGAGCATTACGAGGACGGCAAGGCCGATGGCTACGTTGAACGACGCCGCAATGAAAGGGGGGTCTGATTATGGCGAAGGAAAGGCCCCTCAAGGGGCACAAGCTGGCAAGCTATAGCTTTGGCGTTTCGGTAAGCTGCGAGTGCGGTTGGCGCTCCGGGACATGGTTCGGGAAAGGTGGTCGCGGTAGCGCGCTGGGCGAGTGGTATTCCCATAAGGATCGCTGCGCGGCCGAAGCGAAGGGGCTGTGCGCATGACCAACCCGACCGCGCAAGCCTATGCTGAATTGCAACTGGCGTTCGACCATTATAACCGGGAGCTGTTCGCGGGCGAGCTGCCCCCCTGCCTGATTACGATGCAGAGGGAAAAGCGGAGCTACGGCTATTTCTCATCGGAGCGGTTCGTGCATCATCACGACAAGAGCAAGACCGATGAAATCGCCATCAACCCGGCATATTTCGCCGTGGTCCCCCTGCTCGAAGTCCTTCAAACCGTGGTGCATGAAATGGTCCACGCATGGCAGTTCCATTTCGGCAACCCGTCACGCTCCGGCTATCACAACCGGGAATGGGCCGACAAAATGGAAGCGATCGGCCTCATGCCGTCCAGCACCGGCCAGCCCGGAGGCGCTAGGACAGGGCAGAAAATGGCCGACTATGCCGTTCCGGGCGGTCCCTTCATGCTCGCCACGGACGCCTTGTTGACGCAGAATTTCCGCATTTCGTGGCTCGATCGGTTCCCGGCGATTATGCCGACGCCGGCGATCGACGCCGGCGCCGGCGCCGGCGCTGCCAGCGACCATCTGGCGGACGTGCTTCAGCCCGCCACGGGGAACCGATCGAACCGGATCAAATATCGCTGCCCTACATGCGGCGCGCAGGCATGGGGTAAGCCCTCGCTGCGGCTTCTGTGCGGTGGCGACGATTGCGCCAGCGCGCCCCTCGCCCCTGTCGAATAAAGGGGCTAGGATCAGGCCATGACGATGCGCAGCCTATTCGATGGGGCTTTGACGATGATCCTCTATGTCCTCGCTTTCGCAGCGGGGACAGTTTTCGTGCGGGCCAACTATGATCTGATTGAGGCACACCCGCTTCTGGTGTTCTTTGTCGGCGCGGTCTTGGCCCATCAGCTCTACAACCTGATCCCGCCCATCGTTGTGACCATCAATGACCGCCTTTTGGGCGTGCCGGATCGCTAGGGCACCTCAATCAATCCCGATGAAATAGCGTTAATAGCGAGCGAAAGCGGCGTGGCTTCGCCGGGGTCGCTTGGTCCTTGGCCGGGGCCTCGACCGCTGCGGGGTGAGCTTCATCCCATAAGGCTTTCCAACGCTCCGCCTCAATGCGGCGCGCAATCGCACGGTCCTCAACTGCGTGCAGCCTTCGCCCGTCTCCGGTATCTCTATCCATCAAACGCGCGCTGCACGCCCAATGATAAGTTTCCGTTGTCGGCCATGATTAACAGCACGGCAACTAGGATGGCGCTCGCCGTATCACGCGAAGATTGCCACACTTCGATATTTCCGCTAACATAGAAATATGGAACTGAAAAACGCTGTCGCCGCGCTGTCCGCGCTCGCCCATGAAGGCCGTCTCGCCGCTTTCCGTCTGCTGGTTCAAGCGGGTCGTGAAGGCATGGCGGCGGGCGAAATTGCCCGTCGCCTCGACGTGCCACCGAACACGCTTTCGTCAAATCTGACCATTCTTTCTCACGCGGCCCTTATCGAGAGTCGGCGTGATGGGCGGTCGATCATCTACAACGCGAGATATGAGAACATGACCGAACTGCTCGAATATCTGATGCAGGATTGCTGCGGTGGGCACCCTGAAATCTGCGCGCCTCTCGCCAAGGTCGCGCTGGATAGCCGATGCGGACAGGAGGGCTGTGCATGAGCAATCAGGTTTACAACGTCCTGTTTCTTTGCACCGGCAATTCGGCGCGCTCCATCTTGGCGGAAAGCGCGCTCAACAAGCTGGGCGAAGGCCGCTTCCGGGCCTATTCGGCGGGTAGCTTCCCCAAGGGCGACGTGCATCCGATGACATTGGAAGTGCTGGCCTCGCTCGGCTATCCGACCGAAGGGCTGCGTTCCAAGAGTTGGAGCGAGTTCGCGGCTCCGGGTGCGCCAAAGATCGACCTCGTTATCACCGTCTGCGACGACGCGGCGGGCGAAACCTGCCCCGTCTGGCCGGGACGGCCGATAACGGCCCATTGGGGGATCGAAGACCCTGCCAAGGTCGGAGGGGACGGGCAGCGCGACGCCTTTGTTCGCGCCCTTCGCTATCTGCTGAACCGTATCGCGCTGTTCCTCGCGCTCCCACATGACAGCATCGACCGCATGGCGCTCGCGGCCAAGGTCCGTGAAATCGGCCAAGTCGAAGGCGCTACTCATCCGAAAGCAAACACCGATGCCGACTGACATCATCATCTATCACAACCCGGAGTGCGGCACCTCGCGCAACGCGCTGGGCCTGATCCGCAATGCCGGGATCGAGCCGCATGTCATCGAGTATCTGAAAACGCCGCCCGCGCGCCCCTTGCTCGCCCAGCTTATCGAACGCGCGGGCATCACGCCGCGCGACCTCCTGCGCGAGAAAGGCACGCCCTATGCTGAACTTGGCTTGGGTGACGAAAGCCTGACCGACGAAGCCTTGCTGGATGCGATGATGGCCCATCCAATCCTTATCAATCGGCCGCTGGTCGTCTCGCAGCTTGGCGTGAAGCTGTGCCGCCCTTCGGAAGTGGTGCTGGACATGCTGCCTTCGCCGCAACAGGGCGCGTTCGCAAAGGAAGATGGCGAACGGGTCGTGGACGAACGCGGCCAGCGGGTCGTCTGAGGCAAGTATGTCAACGGCTCCCCTTGCGGCCCCGGTGCCGCCTCGTCCCGGCATTTCCTTCTTCGAGCGGTATCTGAGCCTGTGGGTGGCGCTCTGCATCGTCGCAGGCATCGCGCTCGGCCATATGCTCCCCGGCTTGTTCGGCGCTATCGCGTCGGCCGAAGTCGCTCGCGTCAATCTCGTGGTTGCGGTGCTGATCTGGCTGATGATCGTGCCGATGCTACTCAAAATCGACTTTGGGGCGCTTGGAAGCGTCAGGCAGCATTGGAAGGGTGTCGGCGTCACCCTGTTCATCAATTGGGCGGTCAAGCCGTTCTCGATGGCGCTGCTCGGCACCCTGTTCATCGGTTGGCTGTTCGCTCCGCTCCTGCCAGCGGGTGAAGCGCCGTCCTATATTGCAGGGCTGATCCTGCTTGCCGCCGCCCCCTGCACGGCAATGGTGTTCGTTTGGTCCAACCTGTGTGATGGCGAGCCGACTTATACTTTGAGTCAGGTCGCCTTGAATGACCTCATTATGGTCTTTGCGTTCGCCCCGCTGGTCGGTTTGCTGCTGGGTGTCGCATCGGTGACGGTGCCGTGGGACACGCTGCTGCTTTCGGTCGTCCTCTATATCGTGGTGCCGGTGATCCTCGCGCAGCTCGTCCGGCGCTCGGTGTTGGCGGCGGGCGGGCAGGCTACCCTAGACCGCCTCCTTGCCCGGCTTGGGCCTGTGTCGCTGGTCGCCTTGCTGGCAACGCTGGTGCTGCTGTTCGGATTTCAGGGTGAGGCGATTGTTGAACAGCCGTTGGTCATTGGCCTGCTGGCCGTCCCTATTCTGATCCAAGTCTATGTCAACGCCGGGCTGGCCTATTGGCTAAGTCGCCGGTTTGGCGTTGCGTGGTGCGTTGCAGCGCCCTCCGCGCTCATTGGCGCGTCCAACTTCTTTGAGTTGGCCGTTGCCGCTGCAATCAGCCTGTTCGGCCTCAAATCGGGGGCGGCGCTCGCTACAGTGGTTGGGGTGCTGGTCGAAGTTCCGGTGATGTTGTCGGTTGTCGCCATCGTGAAGCGAACGCGCGGTTGGTATGAGAAAGGAGCCATCGCTTGACCCGTCTCCGCGCGCTTTCCGATCCGCACCATCTGCCCGCTCTTGATCTACGCTATACCTATGAGCGGCCCGCCCTTGGCCTTGGCGCGGCCGATCCACCGCCGCGAATCCTGCTTTTGTATGGCAGTCTGCGCGAACGATCCTTCTCGCGCTTCGCTGTTGAGGAAGCGGCAAGGCTGCTCCAACTGTTCGGCGCAGAAACGCGCATTTTCGATCCGTCCGATCTCCCCTTGCCCGATCAGGTGAAGGGCGACGATCATCCCGCCATCCACGAATTGCGCGACCATGCCATGTGGTCCGAAGGCATGGTGTGGTGCAGCCCGGAACGACACGGCCAAATCACCAGCATCATGAAAGCGCAAATCGACCATTTGCCGCTGGAAATGAAGGGTCTGCGCCCAACCCAAGGGCGCACTCTTGCGGTGATGCAGGTATCGGGCGGGTCGCAGTCGTTCAATGCCGTGAATACGCTCCGCCTGCTCGGCCGCTGGATGCGAATGTTCACGATCCCCAATCAGTCGAGCATCGCCAAGGCGTTTCAAGAGTTTGACGAAACAGGCCGAATGAAACCGTCAAGCTATTATGACCGCATCGTGGACGTGATGGAGGAATTGATACGATTCACGATCCTGTTGCGGCCTCATGCCGATCAACTGGTAGATCGCTATTCGGAACGCAAATCGGCCGATATTGTCATTGACCCGACACGCGACCTTTCAAGCATCGCGGTTTGCAAGCGGTAGCGGAATCGGCCTACGCATTGGGCCTTATCTCTATCGTGCCATGAGGCGCTACCGCTTGCTATAGCGCCGCCCGCACGATACGGTTTTGCGACGAAATCGCTTTCGGGTCGCACACAACCCCCATTGTGTCCGAAAGGCGCGAAAGCCCGGCCCTGTGTCGGGCTTTCCTATATTCGTGCTAGACCACGCTCCAACAAATAGTTCTGGTTCTCATAGACGCCTGCGTCTATGCCGGATCTGACAGAGGAAGCGGGATGGCATTGGAACCTATCAGGGTATTGGAGTTTGCGGACGCCGATCGCGCGGACGTGCAACGGCGCGTGGTCGATGCCGTGCAAGCTGCGCCCGAACGGTTCCTGACAGACTATGCGGCCCGAACCGGCACGTTCGGGGGCCGCTACGTCTGTGCGGACGCCATGAAGGAGCTGCTTCCCGAATATACCGCCTCAAGGGAGGCCCGCGGCCGATACAACGCGCCCGTCCACAATGCCGCGGCCGTTCTGGCGGCCGAACAATACCGGCGCGTAGTGGCCGATAGCTCCGATCCAGCCCGCAACCTGGTGCTGTTCGTAACCGGGATGCCGGGGGCCGGGAAAACCTCTGAAATCCAGTATGCGGCGCTGCATGAGGGCAACCGGCTTGGGGATGGCGTGCGCGCGATCTTTGAGGGCCAGCTTGTCGATCCGCAAGCGAGCATCGCCAAGGTCGAGCAGGCATTGAACGCCGGGTGCAGGGTCGGGGTGATTGCGGTTCTGCCTCGGCCAGAGGAGGCGCTTGCGCACACGTTCCAACGCTTTGAGGAGCTGGGCCGGGGCGCGAGCGCGGCCGTGATGACACGTATTCAGGAGGGAACGCCAGACGGCCTAGAGGCGCTATTACGTCGCTTTGGCGATCAGATTTCGGTTGCCGTCCATGACGTGCGCGATCGTGCGAATGTTCATCGCCTAGAAGGCATGGATGGTGTAAATATATGGCGGAAGGAATTGGAAAATGGACCTGTTCAAGAGAGGCTTGAAAGAGAGTTCGACCGGCTCAACCAGCTCGGCCGCGTCGGCCCCGATTGCGCCCTCCAATTCAAAGGACAGTCTCCCCACGGGCAACTTTACTCGGTTGGAAGCCCTGATGTTGGTGGGAGCCTCGCACATGGCGACGGACGAGAAGCTACGCCGGAAAGTGGCCGAACGTCTCTCCTAAAGGCCGCACGGGGAAGCTCGCTCGCCGGACTCTCCGACGCCCTCAAGACAGGCCAGAGCGAAGGCGAAGGCAAAACCAAATCCAACGAAATCGGCCACGGCCTGCCTAAGCCGCCGTCGCCCCGGCGTTCCAGATGAACGCCCCCAGCCCCAACCTTCCCTTTGGTGTTCGCCGGGGAGCGTTGCGAGGGGCTGGCCCCTTGCTGTGGGGGTCGAGCGGGACGCTGGGCGGCCCGATCGCAGGGGGACGCTTCCCCCGCCTGCCCCTTCTTTTCCAGTAGGTGCCATGACCGGCTATCTCGGCTCGAAACAGGTTTCGGGCGCATATCAGGCTGTCATTGCCAATATGCCGCCACACGATACCTACATTGAGACGCATCTAGGCTCCGGCATCGTCCTTCGGCGTAAGCCTCCCGCTGCCCGCTCGATCGGCCTCGAAATTGATCCGGCTACCTTTGAGTGCTTCGGCTCGATCGCGGCGGAGGAATCGAGCGCGTTCGATGGCGCGGCGGTTGAAACCTACAACGTCGATTGCCTCGCCTTCCTGCGCGATTTCGACTTTTCGGCCGCTGGGCGCGTGCTGATCTATGCTGATCCCCCCTATGTCCTCGCCACGCGCTCCCATCCGGGCACGCGCTACCGCTATGACTATACGGACGCGGACCATAGGGAGCTGCTGACCGTCCTCGATGCGCTGCCCGCCTCGGTGATGATTTCAGGCTATCCCTCGCCCCTGTATAGCGAGCTGCTGCCCGCGCCGCGCTGGCGCGTCCTGTCCTATCAGGCCATGACGCGAGGCGGGCCGCGCACCGAATGTTTATGGATGAACTATGCGCCCGACGCGGCGCATTGGGCCACCCATGCCGGGGTGGATTTCACCGATCGCCAGAGGATCAAGCGCAAGGCGGCACGCTGGAAACGCATGTTTAGCGAGCTGCCAGCGGGCGAGCGAACCGCGATCCTCGCCGCGCTGCTGCAAGTGGACCCATAGCGGCACGCTCGTTGCTGTTGTGAAATGATTAACCAAAGCGCCCTAGATCAGCCCTGCGACCCTAAGAACCTTTCTCGATCATTTAGGTTCTTGCACTGGACCCGGCTGCATGAGCTGCCGGGTCCGTCTTTTTGCGCCGCCCAGCTCGTCCACCAACATTTAACCAAGGCGGGCAACGATCCGATTACCGCGCCCGTGTCAAAAGGGGCGATGAACGGCGATAACAACAGGCCCTTTTCGCGTGGCGACCTGTCGGCAATTCTGCTGTTGCTGTTCACGCTTGCCATGATGGCCTACAACTATTCGCATCCAGAGTGGGCGCGCCAAGGCGGCATATGGGCCTACATTGTTCCCCGCCACGGGGCAGCATCATAGGCGCGCGTCTATCCGATGATTGAACGGACAAAGCGGACGATCGGCGGCCCAACGCCCGCGAGGAAGGCAAGCCCGGTAAGCGCCGCCAGTCCCCAAAACTCGATGTGGATAAGCAAGTCGCTGCCGGAATCGTCGTTCGGATCGGGCCAGTCCTTCATGGCACCGGATGATTACGGCTCCGGCTCGATGCTGCAACCTCCTAAGCCAGCGAAAGGGCTTCACCGGCCAACATCATAGACGGGAACGTCTATGCCACCGGCGACATAGACGCGGGCAACTATGCTGCAGCGCATAGACAGCCGCGACTATGCTTCAGCGGCCAGCATTTCCGAGACGTTCCACCCGATCGCGTCCGCGAGCTGCGCCATAACGTCCAAGGTCGGATTGGCCTTCCCGTTCTCGATGAACGAAATGTAGGAGGCCGTGACGCCGGTTTGCTCATGCAGCATCGCTTGCGACATTTTGAGGGCTTGCCGCCTCTCCCTCAACCGCTTCCCGAATAGTTTGCTCAATGGGTGCGCCATATCGTCCAAATGTAGGTATATTGCCATTCTGGAACCTGCTCGGAGTCGGATGATGACGGACTTGAACGGCGAACAATATCGCCGCCTCCAACACGCTATAGCCTTCACACGCGAAAGCCTCGCTATCGCGGCGGAGCTGGGCGACGAATTATCAGCCTTTCAACTGAAACACGCGCTCCACGGCCTGCATTACCTCAGCGAGCTAGAGGCCAAAGGCCATGAAGATCGGGAGCCTGTAACCCTAACCGCGAGCGAGGCAGAGGCCCCGCGAACCGCTTGGATAATGAAAGATACGGACCTGAGTGATGAACAGGTTCGCCGCCTCGAACACGCCATAGACCTCGCGCGGCAAAGCCTCGTTATCGCGGTTGAGATGGACGACGATATAACGGCGTTCCATCTCAAAACCGCGCTCCATTCTCTCGATTACTCTAGGAAATTGGTTTCCGCATGATCTAGCGGCGAACGCTGCGGCGCTGGGCCGGTTGATCGTCTCCGACAACCGGCCCCGAACGCTCCCTTTCGCGCTCGCGGTCGAGAGGGATGCGGGGGGCTTCCCGTTCCTGCTGGCGCGGGTTCTCGATCGCGGCCCTGATCTGGCGCACCACGCCTTCCCGGCCCAACCGGCTGTTCTGCTGCAAATCGTTGAAGTCGGTAAAGCGCGCCGGGTCGGCCGCCTGCTCACCGGGGGCAAAGGTCGGGAACACGGGGACGCCATTGACGGCCGTTGCCGCTTGGGTCGCCTTCTCCTTGCCGGGGTTGTAGCCGAATTTCTCAAGGACGCGCTGATCGTCCTCGCCCATGATAAAAATCGGCTTGTCGGGGTAACGCTCGCGCAATGCGGCAGCGACGGCGGGAAGGTTGCCGGAATCGAACGCCGCAACCGTGGCATGGTCCACCACGCTAGAGACGGTCGCCATCGTCGCATATCCCTCGCCAATCATAATGCGCGGGGCCTTGTCGAGCGCGGCTAGGGCGGCCTGTGGCGTCACGCCCCCGTTGACCACATGGAAGCAGCCTTCCTTGTGGCTGTCCTTCGCAAAACGCTTGGTGCCGTCTTCCTGAATATATTGGGTGGTCCAGTGCCTACCGCTGGCGTCGATCGCCGGAAGGTGAATTGTGTTGTCGCCCCCGCTGGCCAGCGCGCCGATCGTGGGCGCTATGCCCTTCCGCTCCATGTAGGGGGTAGCCTGCTCGATCGGGCGGCATTGTGCGGCGCGCTGCTGCACGCGCTCCGCCGTCGCATCATATGTCGCCGCCCGCTCCCGCTCCCGCTCCTCGCGCTTGGTGGCGGCCTCGGCGTTCAAGCGGGCCTTCTCCTCGTCGCTCAAGGTATAGCCGGTGCTTTTCCAGCGCATATCCAGCCCCGAACGGTTGTTCTTGATGTAGCCCGCTGGGTGGCCATCGGTGAAGGCGACATAAAAGCCCGCCGTCTCCCCCTTGCCGTCCCCGCTCGCGGGAACGCGGTGGGTCTTGCCGTCCATGATGGGATGGCCTGCGGGAACCTCAAGGCCAAGGGATTTCATGGCGTCGGCAAATTCGACCTCCGGGCTTTTCGCCTCCTGCTGGCGCGGCTGATTATCTATTTTCCAGCGTGCCAGTTTCTCCGGGTCCGCGCCCTCCGGCGCATACCAGCTCTTGCGCGCGGCATCCCATTTTGCGCCGTTGGCCTTGGCAAGATTTCGCTCGCCATATGGCACCGCCAGATATTCGCGCGCCTTACGCGGGGTGTCCTTCATCGTTTGCCCTTCCTGCGGCTGCTCCGGGGCCGTGGGGCGCTGCGCGCGCTCGCCGGGGAGCGATTGGCCTAGATCTCCTGTGGGTGCCTCTACGGCGCTTGAAAGCCATTTCTGGAACGGCTCGACATTGACGCCTGCCGGGACATACCATGATTTTCCGGCCTTATCCCATTTCGCGCCCAAGGCTTTCGCCTCGTCCTTTTCCCGATAGGGGACCGCAAGATACGTGCGGGTGGAAGGCTCTGGCGCGGCGTCCCGCTGATCGGTCGCGGCGCTGCCCAAGCCCGGCGAATTGACCGCATAGAGAGGGGCCAAGCCCTGCCGCTCGCGGCGCTCATCGGCATATTGCTCGGCCTTCAAATTGATAAGGCGGGCAACGTCCTCCGGGTTCTGGTCGCGGCCGTCAAAATCGGTGATCTGGTTCGGCCCAAGCGACAAGGCGATATAGCGGCGGCGTTCGCTATCTGCGGAATAGCCCGCCATAAGGTTTCGCTCGCCGTTCGGGGTTATCATCGTGCCGATCGGCCCGACGCCCTCAAATTGCCGTCGAACGGTGTGCATCGGCCCGCCACTATCAACCGGCTCCCAACCGTGCTTGTCGATCAGCGCGCGCAAAGTGCGGTCGGAATAGTGCTGCGGCTCCGGTATAGGATCGCCTATGGCGGCAACGGCCCCGGCTGCGGCGGCCCATCTGTCGCCGCTATGGTCTGTCAGCCGCTCGACCGTAAACCCGGAAGCATTGAGCGCCGCCGCAAGCCCCGGTCTGGCGAAGGCGGCCTTTATACGCTCGTCCAGCTCCATATTGAGGTCGTCGGATATTACTAGGTCCGCTTCCTCGTTCCCCTCAAAATGTGGGCCGTTCTGCCACTCCTCATAGGCTTGAACAGTCTTGGCCATGTCCGCGACCGCAAGCCGATCGCCCTCATCAAGATCATTCTGGCGATATTCCTGCGCCTGCTGGAAGTCAGGCGGTAGAGTAACGCGGAACCTGTCAAAATCCTCGCGCGTGGCAGGCCGGATTTGGTCTAGCGGACTGGCATAGAATGGCCCGTTAATCGGGTTGCGCCCGTCTATATTGCTGGCAAGAACGCCCAACATCGCCATGCCCGGCTGCTGATAGCAAAGCGTATTCTCGTTGCTGACGAAATATTGCGTATGGTCGTGTGCCTGCTCGACCTGCTGAACCTGCTTTTGTTCCAGCGCCAGAACATAGGTGTGAATCTTCTCGGCGTCCGATGCGGCACGGACAATCTCAAGCGGGTCTTCCTCAAGCACTTTGATCCATGATCCGACATAGGCCGCGTGCTGCTCCGGGTCGTGGCCGATCTGCAATTCCTGCCCGGTGATTAGGCTGGCTATCTCGGCCCGCAATTCTTCGCGGGCATAGCCTTCCGAACCGAACGGGTGCGCCAAATCCCGGTCAAGGCGGTTGGGGTGGCCAGTCCAGTGCCCTTTATGCCGATATCGGCATAAAGGGCATTATGCCGCGTGCCGGATTATGCCGCATGGCCTTTGAGAATGGTGGTTGTCCGTGGGTCAGCCATGCGGCGGTTCGGCATAATCAGAGGGCTTCGAGCCAGGCGAGAAGCTCGTCGTCGGGACGGAACCTGCCGGGTCGAGTTTGTGGCGCAGCAACGCTGGCCAGTGCCTTTTCCTTCAGCCGCATGTCGGCATGGATGTAGATTTGCGTCGTCTCGACGGATTCATGCCCGAGCCAAAGCGCAATGACCGACTGATCGACGCCATGGTGAAGCAGTTCCATAGCGGTGCTGTGGCGCAGGGTATGCGGGGTCACCCGCTTGCTGGCGAGGCTTGGGCAGGAACGCGCAGCAGTCAGACAGTGTTTGCGGACCAGATGTTCGAGGGCATCACGCGAGAGTGGATCGCCACGGATGGAGGGGAACAGCGGCCCATCATCGTCACTGTGCCATTCTTTCAACCAGTTTTGCAGAGCCTTGGCGGTATCCCGACGAAGCGGCGTGCAACGTTCCTTGCGACCTTTACCCAGACAGCGGACATGTGCCCCGGTGCCGAGGACAACATCCCTGCGGCGCAGACCGGTCAGTTCCGATGCCCGCAGGCCCGTTTGCAGGGCGACCAGCAGCAGGATGTGGTCTCGCCGACCGGTCCAGGTCGAACGGTCGGGCGCAGCCAGCAATGCCGCGATCTCGGGTCCGTCGAGGAACGTGACGCTTCTCTTCACATAGCGCTTGTCCGGCAGAGCGAGGATTCTCTGGCAGTGCAGCAGCCACTCCGGCTCGTTCATGGCGACATAGCGGAAGAAGGACCGGATGGCGGCAAGGCGCGTATTGCGGCTTCGCGCGCCATTGCCTCGCGCCGTTTCGATATGGATGAGGAAGTCGCCGATCACGTCGGCATCAAGATCGGCGATGCCGAGCCTCGTCGGCGGCTTTCCCGATCGTGCGGCGGCAAAGCGGACCAGAAGCCGGAACGTATCGCGATATCCCGCGATCGTATGGCGACTTGCCTCCATCTGCGTGCAAAGCCGGTCGGTGAAGAAGCGCTGGAGCAGCGCCGGGAACGTCATGCCGGTCATGAGCATATCTCCCGATCATGCGGATCGGTGATCCGGGCTGACGCCAGATCCAGCAGTTCTGGAACTGCCTCGATATACCAGTATGTGTGATCGGGATTGGCGTGGCCAAGCCATGTGGTCAGCTTGACCATTTCCCGTGCCGGATCCTTGCCGGATCTGTACCAGTCGATCATCGTTCGCGCAGCGAAGCTGTGCCGCAGGTCGTGGATGCGGGGACCACGACCGTGGCGCCCCTTGGTCTGAGGTTCACGCAGGCCAATGCGTTGGCACACATGTGCAAAGTTGTAGCGCGCGCCGCAATCGCCGAGCCTGCTTCCATCGCATTTGACGAAGAACGGAACCGATGCGGCCCCCAGCAACCGGTCCCTCTGGGCGATATAGGCGCGCAGCCGGTCGAGAACAGTATCGTGAACGGGAAGCAGGCGCTCCTTGCCAAGCTTGCCGCAGCGGATGTGAACGATACCGGTATCGAGATCGACGTCGCCGGTATTGAGGCTCAGCGCCTCATTGATCCGCATGCCCGTCACCGCGATCAACCCGAACAGGGTCGAACAGGTCAGACCGCGCATGCCATAGATTGACGGCAACTGCGCTGCTTCTTCGACGATGGTGGCGATCTGCGCAGGGGTGAAGATATAGGGATGCGTTCTGCAATAGCGGTAAGGGATCAGCCCACGGGGAAGCACTTCATGGGCAGCGTCCATGCCATGAAGCCACTGGCTGAACAGGCGTACCATGAGGAAGCGAGCGCCCCATGTCGATCGTCTGGCGTTGCCGAACGCTCCCTGCCAGCGCAGGAACAGGTCGGTCGTGACATGATCGACGCCCTGCTCATCGGCATATTGCACGAAGCGGCGCAGCGCCCTTTCGGCTGTGCCCAGATCATATCCGAGGCTGCGCCTAACGCTGAGATAGCGGTCAAGTTCATGAGCGAGAGTCATTGTGCCTCTCCCGCCACCGGCCACGGTTTTGCGATCGAGCGCAGGCCGTCGATATCCAGCTTCGCATAGATCATCGTCGAAGCGCGCGACCTATGGCGCAGCATGTCGCCGATTTCGGCAAGTGACGCGCCGTTGCGCACCATGTTCGTCGCCAGGCTGTGGCGAAGGACATGCGATCCTACATACGGGCCGGGCGGCGTGACGCCGGTCGCGGCGAAGGCATCCTGCAATATGGTGTTGATGACCTGCCCATCCTTGAAGGGGCCATTTGGCGCCCGCAACGAGACGAACAGCGTCCGTGATCCCGATACGCGCTCCTGACGGATATAGGCTGCGATCGCTTCTCCGACATCCGGCGGGACAGGCAGGCGATCATGCCGCTGGCCCTTGCCCCTGACGAGCAACTCACCGGCGCGCCAGTCGACATCGTCAAGCTGGATGGCGATCACCTCCGGTGCCCGCAGCCCGAGCCGCGCCATCATCAGCAGCATCGCATGATCGCGCAGTCCATGCTTCGGATTGTCGCGGACCCATGCGAGCAGGGCTTCGATCTGCTCAGGCGACAGGAAGCGCGGGAGCCTCGCACCCCAGCGCTGGGCGACGGTCGGCACGCACAGCGCAAGGTTGGTTTCCGTGACGCCGCGCTGGAACAGATATTGGAAGAAGTTGCGCAGGTGGGTGGCGGCGGTCTTGTCGCGATAGGGACCTTTTCTCCCAAGCAGATATTGAAGGAAGGATATCACATCGCCTGCGCTGACCGCCGCGAGATCGGTTTCGTCACTGCCGAACCGATGGTCGAGGAAGCGGTCGGCAAAGCGCCAGGAATGGTAGATCGTGCGCGGGCTTAACCCGCGTTGCCTAATCAGATACTCTTCATAATCGACGCGCAACGCTGCACGGGCTATCTGCTCCGGTGTCACGATCGGAGCTGGCACCGTGCCGCTGGAGATAAGATGGGCGACGAAGCGTCGCGCGATATTCTGGCATTTGTTGGGCTCGCGCCGGTTGCGTTCGTCATTGCGAACCAACTCGGCCGCCCGTTCCGCTGTCAGGTCTTGTGGCGATATTCCGGCGGCTTCGAGCAGGGATACCAAGCGCGTCAGCAGGACCCGATAGGCCTTTATCGTTTGAGGCTTGTAGTTTTCGGCGGTCAGCCGCTCCATGAACGTAGCGATATCTCGGTCGAACTGGGATTGCAGGTCGTTCGGCATTTTTCGTGCTCCTTGCTATGGAAGCACGATCCGACCCTTGCGACCGCCCCGACCGCAATACTATCGTCAGCTCGTCATTGCCGATTAGGGCATGACGATCATGATCTTTGTTGCGGGCGGGACGATATGAAGAAGGCGACCAAGGGGCCGAGCATTAAGACTGCCCAGGCATTGTTAGCCAAGCATGAGTGCCCCGTGCCGTTCCATGAGGTACGCACCCGCTTCCTGGGCAATATTGCAACGCCCGCGATTTCGGCCTCGCCGCTTCAGATCATCAAAGACCTTTGGGGTGGCGAACTGCCGCCCTTTGACAGCATCGAGGAGGTCAACGAACTGCTCGATACTCTCGTGCAAGGGCTGTGGAACGACCTGACCCGGCATCAGAAGCGCAGCCAGCCGTTCCGGCTGACCCGCCCGCCCACGGAGCCTACCGCCGTCGACCTGGGCCAATATGGCCTCGTTCGCCTCCAGGAACTGGATGGGTTCATTGAAGGCCTGTTCAATGGCGAGGACGTCATCGATCTGCCTGAGCGGGCACACGAGGCCGTCGACCGTCTTGCGGAGATGCGCGCTATGATGGCGGGTATTTGCGAGCTGGTTTCGCACGCACCCGATGCCGATGACGCCGCCAAGCTCGACACGACGTTCAAGCATTTGCGCGAACTGACGCGGATCATGGAGACCGAGATCCACGAGGCCGTATTGTCCTGCACTCGCGCTCGCCGCCAGATGATCGAGGGCATCCTCACCGAGAAGCCGACGGTGCATTGACGGCGATGATGTCCGAAGACCAACTCCGCGAGAAGCTGCGCAAGATCGAGGCGCTATATGCTGGTGCCAAGACCGATGGTGAGAAGTCCGCCGCCGGCGCGGCGGCGGAGCGCATCAGGGTCAAATTCGAGAACGCCAGCAAGCAGGAACGTGCCGAAGAGTTCAAATTCTCGATTGCAGATCCCTGGTCACGTCAGCTTTTTATCGCCCTATGCCGCCGATACGGCATCAAGCCCTTCCGCTACACGCGGATGCACCGTCAGACCGTCATTATCCGTGCCCCGGCCAGCTTCGTCCAGATGACGCTTTGGCCCGAGTTTGAGGAACTGAGCAGCGCCCTCACTGCCCATCTCGACGAGATTACCACCAAGATCATCCGCGAGGAGGTGCACGAAGCCACCCAGGATGCCGACGAGGTACGCGAACCGCGCCAGCTGCCATGACTAGATTCTAGACCAACTTCGCCTTGGCTCGCGGAGGGCAAGTGCAAGCGTGCTATTGTCACCTCTGTCGATGTCGATCACGTGCCGTGTCTGGAAAGGAAGCTCGATACCGCTCCAGAACTCGTCGTTCTCGCCAATGGCGCTCGGGTCGTTATCGAGAAGTCCGAGGAAGCCCTCAGGCAGTCGCTCGCGAACCAACACCCACATCCGCTCGACTGCTATGGGTTCATCAGGATCATCAAGGCTGATTTGAAATATAAGCTTTACCAGATCGCCCGGCTGCAGATTTTCCCGATCCTCCCGCTCTGGTATCCAAAATGTGCTCGGCGCATCCGCGTGATACACCTCTCCATCTTCAAGGCACCATCCGTCGATCTGCAAATCTGGTTCCCGCATATCACTTATCTAACCTGCAGCGAGAACGACAGCAACTCGCTCCAACTCGGGCACGCCAACTCTGTCGGACGAAGCTTTGATTATGCCGAACCAACGTATAGCTGATCCGCAGAAAACAAGCGTTCCGATAGGCCATGCGGCATAATCCGGCACGCGGCATAATGACCCAGCTCGTGCAGCGCCGTGGCGTAGAACCGATCCGCGCTCGGAAACTGGCTCCGCAACGGCAAGGTGATGCTGTCGGTCGAAGGCCGATAATAGGCGCGGTCGCCCGCTTCCTCGGTGATTTTCGCGCCCGACGCCCGCAAGATGGCCTCGGCCCGCTCCACCGGATTCCATTCGTGCGTAGTGGTGACGATCGGGGGAAGCCCGTCGATCTGCTCGGCGTTGAACACCACGGCATAAAACGCACGGGGCCGCTCAAGCTCGACCTTCTCTTTCCTCTGGCGACCCTCGGCATCCAGAACGGGCTTACCGCTCTCGTCCCGAACTACCCGCTCCTCCTCGAACTGCCAGTATTGGACAAGGGAGCCTTTCTCGCCCTTCCGCACCTGTGCGCCTTGGGCTGCGGCCTGCTTGTATGTCAGCCAGCGATTATCAGCCCGGCCCTCGGACATGAGATTGAGGACATTGACGCCGCGATAGCGTTTTCCCGTGGTGGGGTTGAACGGCAACCCGCTGCTGCCCGTCGCCTCCCAAGGCTTTTGCCAAGGGGCGGTGCCCTGCTTCAACTGCTCTATCAGCTTGTCGGCAACGCGCTGGTGAAAAGGTATCTTGCCCTCGGCCATATCCTCGCCTCCTCCCGATTAGTCGGCGCTGCGCGCTGCCGCGATCAATTCGCCGCGTCCCGTGGCGATCGGCTCCGCGTCACCCTCAAGCCCTTCCTCGGCCTCGCGCGCGTCATCCTCGCTCATGGCGTCCTCGACAAAGGCCCCTGCCCTCTCCGCCTCCTCTGGATCGAACTCGACAACCGCACCGGGAATCTCGGCATCGGCAAGTTTGCGCGTCACCAGCTCGTCAAGAGTGGGCACGTCCTGTCCGTTGGGCTGATCCGTCATGCTCGTTCTCCTTTGCTGAAATCGGGCTGTCCCTTGTTATCGAAATAGGTCTGCTTGCAGCCGGGATAGGCGCTGCAACTCCACCAGAAGGCCCCCTTCTTTTTCGCGGAAGGACGCCGCACAAGGCCAGCGCCGCACGCATGG
Source organism: Novosphingobium sp. EMRT-2 (assembly GCF_005145025.1). NCBI lineage: Bacteria > Pseudomonadati > Pseudomonadota > Alphaproteobacteria > Sphingomonadales > Sphingomonadaceae > Novosphingobium > Novosphingobium sp. EMRT-2. The sequence continues at coordinate 43,103 of NZ_CP039696.1, forward strand.
CATTTGTGCTGCTGCGACGGCGCAGGCGCGGAAGCCTTCACCAGCTCCGGCTTGCCCGCCTTGTCATTGGCGGTGAATTTGCAGCCGTCGGCATATCCGGTGCAGGACCAAAAATAGCCCTTGCTGCCTTTGATCCGGCGCAACGGCTTGGAGCATGAGGGACAGGGCGGCGCGTCGATCGCTATGGCAAGGCCCTGCTCCTTCACGCGCGCGACCTCACGGCCGACATAATCGGCCAGTCCGCGAACGAATGTCATGGAATCGCTCTTGCCCTCGGCAATGGCCCGCTGCTGTTCGTGCCAAATGGCGGTCATGTCAGGGAATTTCGCCTGATCCGGCAAGGCGTCGTAGAACGCACGCGCCTGCGGGGAACTGACGATATTCTTGCCCTTCTCGACCAAAAATCCGCGCTCGAAAAGCGTGGCTATGATGCTGTCGCGGGTCGCCGGGGTGCCGATGCCACCATGCTCGCCCGCCTTCCCCTTGTCCTTCTCGATCAGGAGCTTTCTAAGCCGCTCGTCCCGCACATATTTTGCCACCCGCGTTAGGTCGGTCAAAAGCGTGGCCATCGTGTAGAGCGGCTTGGGCTTGGTTTCCTGCTGGTCGGCGCTGGCCGAAAGACATTGCCCGGTCATGCCCTGCGCGATCGAACGCAAGTCGGCGGCAAGGGTGTCCTCGTCCTCGGCAATGTCCTCATTGCCCACATCGTTCTTATAGAGGACCGTCCACCCCGGCTTGGTCACAACCTTGCCGCGTGCGGCGAAGGTATGGCCTGCAACCTCGATCTCGATTTCGGTCTGGTCATAGTGATTGGCGGGCCAGAACTGCGCAACATAGGCGCGCGCGATCAGCATATAGATTCGCTGCTCTGGCTCCGTCAGCGCGGAAAAGTCGGCGGTGGCTTCGGTCGGGATGATCGCGTGATGCGCCGATACCTTTTGCGAGTTGAAGGCCCGGCTTTTGATCGCCGGGTCCGCGCGCTGCGCGATCGCGGCCAGCATGGGGACTGTCGCGGCGATCGCCGCCAGAACGCCGGGGGCGTCGGCGTGCTGCTCATCGCTCAAATATTCGCTATCGCTGCGGTTGTAGGTGATAAGCCGGTGTTTCTCGCGCAACGCCTGCGTAATGTCCTTCACCTGATTTGGCTTGTAGCCAAACTTGCGCGCGGCATCGGTTTGCAGCTTCAAGAGATTGTAGGGCAACGGCGGCGCTGCCTCTTTCGCCGTTGTCTTCGCACTGGCGATGCGTGCCGGTTGCCCCTGCACCGCCCCCGCTATCGCGGCGGCAAAATTGCGGTCGATCAGACGGCGCTGCTCGTCAACCGGGTCGCCGTCCTTGATCTGATAGCGGGCGGGGAAGGTCTGCCCGGCAAATCCGAACTGGCCCGATACCGTGTAATAATAGCTCTTGGTGTGCGCCTCAAAATCGCGGTCACGCCGCACCACAAGGCCCAAGATCGGGGTTTGCACGCGGCCGACGCTAAGGACGCCCTGAAACCCGCGTGCCTGCGCCGCAAGGGTATAGGCGCGCGTCATGTTCACGCCATAAAGCAAATCTCCGACGCTACGGGCTTCGGCCGATGCGGACAGCCCGGCAAATTCGCAGTTGTCCCGCATAGTGGCCAAGGCCCGCTGCACAACCTTTAGGTTGTTGTCATTGATTAGCAGCCGTTGGACCGGCAACCGGCTTCCGGCCCATTGCAGAATCTCGTCAACGATAAGCTGGCCTTCATCATCGGGGTCGCCCGCGTGAATGACGCTCTGCGCCGATTTGAGCAATTTGCCGATGGTGCGGAGCTGGCCGCCAGTCTTGGCAACTGGCCGCTTCTCCCACGGGATGAAGCTGATCGGCAACGCCTCCATGCTCCACGGGTCTTGCGGGTCCACCAGCTCAAGCATGTGGCCGATTGCCCATGTCACATAATGACGGCCGCAATCTATGAAGCCATCTTGCCGCTTCCCTCCCCCAAGGCCCTCGGCAATGGCCCGCGCCAATTCGGGCTTTTCAGCAATGACGATGATTTCTCCGCTCATGCCATCACCACGTCACAACGGGTTTGAGGGGAGCGGTCACTTGGCGCGCGCTGATCGGCCCGAAATAGCGGGCATCAAACGACGCCGCGCTATCGCCAAGCACAAGGATTTCCCCTTCGCCAAGCGTCCAATCGGTAGCGAGCTGGGGCAAGGGCCGCCCTGCCCCATCGGCAAGCTGGGGCGCGCTGTAGGGCACTAGGCGGCCGTTGATCCGCACGCCCTCCCGGCCAATCTCTACGCGGTCGCCTTTAGCGGCTAAAATCCGCTTCAACATTTCATAGCTGCCGCTGGGGCAGTCGCCGGGTTCGATGTAGCGCCTACGCAACGCCTCCAAAAAGGGCGGCGCTGCGGGCGGACAGAACGCCACAAGGTCGCCTTTTTGCGCGGTGCCACCTGTCGCCCGATAGATGCCTACCGGGATGCTCGGCGTAGCATTGAAGCGGAATCCCGCCGCCTTCGCGCCAAGCATGGCGAGCATGGCCCCGGCCACGCCGCAAACTGCATAGCGGCTGATCTTGGCGAAGCTCGGCCGCTTCATAGCTTGATCCTCCGGCCAGATTCGGGCGGCTTGGGCGCTTGGTTGGCCCGGATCGTGTCGCTCCGATCCGGTGCGGGAACCTGCGCGCGCGCGAGGAATATCGGGTCTTCAAAATAGAGCGGCTGACGGCCGTAGATCATGGGGTAGCCCGCGACATAAATCAGCATGTCGCCCGCCTCGGTAATGTCGCCGTCCCCGTTCTTCTTCGGCCCCGGCATCCTCTGGCACTCATCAGGCGTCAAAAGCGGGCGTTGGGTTTCCTGCACCGTCTTGGACACGGTGCCGCCAAAGAAGCCCCCTCCCCCGCGTCCGGTGCTTTTGGTGATTTGCTCTTTAAGAACGGTGGTCTGCCCTGTGAGCTTGGAAAGATGCTCGGCCGTCTCAAGACGGTTCGGCGGATAGGCGTTCTGAATATGGGTGTTGGAAGTTATCAGCTCATCCGGCCCATAGCCTGTTTCGCGGCTCCTAAGCTGGTTGGTGTCCTGACAAATCAGGTAGAATTTGAGGCCATAGCCAGCAGCGAACGCCAAAGATTCCTGAATGATTTCGAGTTTCCCAAGGCTGGGAAACTCATCAATCATAAAGAGCGCGCGATGCTTGTAGCTCGGCACTACCCGGCCCTCATCGAACTCCTGTTTGGGGGCGAGGATACGCACCATCATGTTGAGCATGATGCGGACAAGCGGGCGCAGCCGGTCCTTATCCGTGGGCTGGGTGATGATGTAGAGGCTAACCGGCTTCTCGCTGTTCATCAGGTCACGAATGAGAAAATCGGAAGCGGCGGTGTTGGTCGCCACAACCGGGTCACGATACAACTCGATGTAGCTCTTGGCGGTGGACAGGACTGATCCCGCTTCGTCGTCGGGGCGGTCGAGCTGATCGCGCGCGGCGCGGCCGACAACGGGATGATTTTTCCCTCCCGGCAAATGGCCGAATGTCACCATCTCCTCCCAAAGCTCCTGAACGGGTCGCGTCGGGTCGGACATTAAGGCGTCAACCTCGGCCATCGTCGCCGGGTTGCCGCCATGCTTGGCCTTGTAGATCGCGTGCAGAATGACGCCCACGAAAAGCGCCCGCGAAGTCTTTTGCCAGTGACTTTCCAGCCCCTTCCCGTCCGGGTCCACTATCAGCGTTGCGAGGTTCTGAACGTCTGCAATCTCGTTGTCGGTGCCGATCCTGATTTCATCCAGCGGATTCCAGCGGGCGCTCCCGCGCGAGCTGGCCGGTTCAAACCGCATGACGATCTGGTTAGCGTGCTTCTTCCGCCAACCGGCTGTCAGCGCCCATAGCTCGCCCTTCAAATCGGTGATGACGGCGCTATGCGGCCATGAAAGCAGCGTAGGGATGACAAGGCCCACGCCCTTGCCCGATCGCGTCGGGGCATAGGTAAGGCAATGCTCCGGGCCGGAATGTCGCAAATAGACGGTCTTCCCGTCCTTCTGCACATACGAGCCGATATAGACCCCATCGTTATCAACGAGACCGGCGGCGCGAATGTCGTCCATGTCGGCCCAGCGCGCCGATCCGTGCAGATAGGCATTGCCCTTCCCGGCGTTCGATTTCGCCAGCTTAACGGCGGCCGTTATCAGGACGCCCACGCCGAAAACCACGGTGCCGACGCCCACGGCCTGCCCGAAGGCGGGTTTCAGCGCCGGAACCTCGCTCCATTTGCTGAACCATTGGAGGAAACGCCACGGGGCATATATGTGGCCCGCGTTCGGCCCCAAGGTCGCCTGATAGGCCATCTGGTGCGCGAACATCTGCGTTGCGCTCCATAAGCCTCCGAGAGCGGAACCGGAAACAAGAGCCGCCAACAGCGGGCGATTGCCGCCAGTCCGTCCGCGCTCCCGAACTTGCGGCCCTATGGCGGTGTTGCGCTTCTTTGCCATGTCCTCGCCCTTCTCGCCGCCGTTACCGGCTGCGCCCCTTGCTTTTCACGGTGCCGTTGCTGGCAACGTCGATCGCCGCACCTACCGCCAGCTTGCCCGCGCGCGCGGCGCTGCGCGCATCCACGGGCAGCACAAGCATGTCAGCGCCATCTTTTAGGAGTATCAATTTCTGCCCTTCGACTTGTCGCGTTCCGGCGTAAATCAGCGGTCCATGATCGCCAGTGAACAGCCGATGCGCGGGTATATCCATTCCAATGTGCCGCTTCGCATTGCGTTCGGCAATGTATTTATCCGCTGCGCGCAACTGATCTTCGGTCAGTCGCTCCCTATGGTCGCTCCGTCGCATAGGACGATCTGGCCCGGCTTTTTGGTCGTCCACGTCTGAATGAACATGACGCGGCAATAGCAAGCCACCTCGCTCGGCGTGCTGAACCACACCGAGTTGGGACAGGTCGCGCAAATGACCTCGGCTTTCGGGCGGCGGTTTTCGTCCAATGCGGCCAATGTTGGGCTTAACGGCGCGCTCGCTGGCGGCCTCGGCTCCTCCGGCGCGAGAATGTCCATTTCTGGCGGGCTGTGCGGGGCCAGCGCCATCGGCGGAGGCGCTGGCTCCTCCGGCTGCGCGGCCGATTCCGGCGTCGGTTCCTGCGGCTCTGACGGCTCCGGGTCGGAATGTCCCATTTCGACCTGGTGCTGTGGTGCTGGCGTCTCGTCCAGCGCCATTGACGGCGTTTCGCCCAGCAACGCCAGCGCCGCCTCTATCTCCTCGTCCAGCGATTTGTCTGTCACGGTCGCGCTCCTCTTGCCTGATGGTCTGACGGCGGGCCTCTAGATCGGGGTCCGCGAATGTGATGGGCATGGCCGAACGGGCGGCGGCTTCCACCACAAGGGCCTTGAATTGATCGCTGCCGCTGATCGCGAGCCGATCGCCATAGCGTTCGTGCGCGAGCCGCAAGGCGGCAACAACGCCCTCGATCTGCGCCCCGCGCGAGACGTGAAGGCGCTGGCCATCATCGCGCACCGCTGCATTGGCCGTGCGATAGATAATCGTTCCCCGCTTCGTGATGTGGTCTTGCCGGATCGCTGCGGGATGGGCTGCGCTCGGCATGGCTGCAACATGCAAGGCGTCCTTGGGGGCGCTGCGCCGTCCCTCCCGCGCGCGCAGCGCCTCAAGGGCGGTCTGATCGCCCGCCTTCGCCTGCTCCTGTAGCCAATCGTTCCACCCGCGCCGGGTATTGCGGGCCGTGATGCGCTCCCGTTCGCACCCGTGGGCGGCAACAATCTTGTCGATCGCGGCCTTGGTGGATCGTGCCGCCAGTGCGTAATTGAGGCGCTTAACAGCCGGGCCGCCACCTAGCAGCTTTATCGCCGCGCGCTTCGTCCTGCCGATGCGCTTCACCTGTTCAATCGCGGCGTGACGTTTGGCGGCCGCCTCGGCCAGCTCGTTCTTTCGACGGTCGGCCCGCGTGCCTTGCTGCGCGCGGTAGGCTGCGAATAGGGCGCTGGTGTCGATACGAGAAGGCAGGGGGCGCTTTTCGTAGGTCTGCCGGGCCTTCGATGCCCCTGCCCTGCCCTGCGCGTCCTGAAAGGCTCCCAAGCGTTTTTCGAGCGCCCCTTTTGACAGCTCGCGCGCGATCGAACTGGCCTTGATCGCTGTGCCGTCCATCGCCGCGAATATCAGGCCGTTACCCCGCGCCTGCACGGACAAGCCGAAGTCGGCCGCGATCTGGTGCAGCTCGGTCCAGCTCGCGGCGGCCTTCAAAGGTTCGGCGCAATTCCGCTGCGCCCAGCCTATCAGACTTTCCGTGCCCGCGATCTGCTCCATGTCCCCAGCGCGGTTCGCACCGCCGCGCTTCCGGCTTTCATGGTTGTCGCGCTCTAACCCATGCGCCGCTTCAAGCTGGGCGCACATGACGGCCAGCGTTTTGTAATCCCGCAACGGCGTGTGGATGGTGTGCCGCGTGGGATGAACCTTGTTGATCGCCAGATGAATGTGCGTGTTGTCGGTGTCGTGATGAACGGCGCTAATGCGCTGATGCTCCGCATAACCCAGCGCGGCGCAAATCTTTTCCTCCACGTCGCGCAATACCTCCGCGCTCGGTGTCTCGCCGGGTCGGAAGGAAATTATCAGGTGGTATGTCTTATCGGACGCGGCCCTCTGGTTCGCCGCCTGCACAAACATTGCATCTTGCGCCGCATCCTCTGGCGTCTGCCCTTGGCAATTGGTGATAGTCACCAAGCCTACCCGCTCATCACGCCCCTGCGCGCTTGTGATGTATCGCACTAACCCGCCAAAATCGCTTTTGGCGGTCGCCTTCATAGGGACGTGTTTTGCGATCATCCGTGCGGCCCTTTTTTTAGCCGCTAAAATCTTGCCGGGACCGCAAGAGCTTTCGGATGATGGAGGAAAGCTCCTCCTGATTGGCCTCAATCTTGGACAGCACGCCGCGAATGATGCCCTGCATCCGTTCGGGTGCCATTTCCTCCAACTTGGCGTCGTCGGTAAGCCAGAGCTTCAACAGACCGCCAAGACGCCCAAGGTCGCCATTGACGCGCACCAGCTCGCGGCCCTGTTCAATGTCGATCATGGGGCGCGGTTGATGCCCTAGCCCAAGGACGCGCAAGTAGGCCGACGCACTCAACCCGCTGGCCTTCGCAGCGGCTTCAATCGCCTCCTTGTCCTCTGCGCTGCACCATATTTTGACGTGGTGCCGCTCCCGCTTGGCCTTGGGCTTGTCGTTCAAATCACTCCCCTTCGTTGCGGTAGCGACGGCCTCGCAGAGCAGGATTCCCGTTGAGCGCCCCCGGCGCGAATAAGGGAGAGTAATGGGGGTGTCCGCGCTTGCGTGGATGCCTCCATTACCTATCCTGCCCCGTCTTCGACGTTCAAACACCAGATAATAATAGGCTCTATATCGTTCACCCTCGAAAATATCTAGCCGGGCAGGCCGTAATCTGCCAAAAACAACCGATATAGCGTGAATAAGCCGGTATGGAGCCGGTTTCGCGCCGTTTTGAGAATGATTTAGAGCCGATAGGCGCGCTGCAAATTAGCGGGGCTGGGAATGAGCGAGAACAAGAAGCCTTTCACGGAACGACTGCGGGAACGGGCGGCAACGAGGGAGCCGGGGGGCAAAAACCGCAACCTCGCCCAATTCCTCGCCGCTCGATCAGACATTGACGCGGCCATTGCGGAAGGCTGGCCGCTGCGGGGGATTTGGGAGCTGCTGACCGAAGAAGGCCGCATTGGCTTCGGCTATCCGTGGTTCGTCAAATTCGTTCGCCGGTATCGCGCGCCCGCGACTGCCGAACCGCCCAAGGCAGCGCCAGCGCCGCCCTCCCCTTCCCCATCGGCCGACGCTGATCCGCCGCCCCGGCCCAAGCCGACGCGCTTCAATCACCCCGCCACCCCGAAGAAGGAAGATTTGATATGAGCAACGTCCACATAGTTTTGCAGGGCAAGGGTGGCGTGGGCAAATCGCTCGCCGCGTCGATGCTGGCGCAATATCTGGTGAAGCGCGGTGAAAGTCCCCTCTGCATTGATACCGATCCGATCAACGCCACCCTCGCCGGGTTCCAGTCCCTCAACGTCTCCAAGGTCGAGCTGCTGGAGAATGGCGACATCAACCCGCGCAAGTTCGACGCGATGATGGAAATGATCGCCGGTTCCAAGGAATCGGTGGTCATTGACAGCGGCGCGAGCAGCTACAGCGCCTTGTCCTCCTATATGTTCGACAACGGCGCGCCGGAAGTGATTGCCGATCTGGGTCATAAGCTGATCCTGCATACCATCGTCGTAGGCGGCCAAGCCCTGATTGACACGCTTCAAGGTTTTGCCTCGGTAGCCGATGCCTTCCCCGATCCGGCTGCAATCGTCGTGTGGCTTAACCCCTATCATGGTCCGGTAGAGGCAGAGGGCAAGAGCTTTGAACAGCTCAAAGCCTACCGGGAGCTAAAGGACCGCGTGGCCGCGATCGTCACCCTGCCCGATCTGAGAAAGGAAACCTTCGGGGCGGACGTGCGGGACATGCTGGCAGCTCGCAAGACCTTTGAGGAGGCGCTGGGCGACGGCGACATACCCTTGATGCAGCGTCACCGCCTCGGCCGCGTTCGTGATGCCGTCTTTGCTGAACTCGATAAGGCCAAGGTTGTCTGATGGCCGATCACGAAAAAATCGCGGCGTTGATCGCGGAAATCTCGCGCCAGAACGGGGTAACGCTGGCCCCTGATGATCCCTTGATGATCCTCCAAACCATCAATGCGATGTTGCTGGGCGAAAGCGCGGATGCGCAGGAAGAACAGCTACGCGCCTTCAAAAGCGAGCTGGAAGAAATGAGCAATCGCTGGTCGATCGCCATCACCGACAAGGCGGAATCGGTGCTGAACGCGGCGCTGGATGCCTCGGAAGCGGCCATGACAGAACGCATGGAAGCCGCCGCCAAGGCAATCATCAAGGAAGTCGGGGAACATATCGGGACAGGGCTGCAAAAGCCCCTGAACGATGGCCGCGCCGTCGCCAACCGCAATCTCCTAGCCTCCGGCCTGACGCTGTTCGCCGCGTTGGTCGTGCTGGCTGCGGCGCTGTTCCACCATTGATCGGGGTAGCGGCGATCTACCCGGCGTCTTTTGCCAGCCCGCGCGCGAGCGTGCGCCCTGCCGGTTTCCGATCGTCCGCGCCGCGCTCGATCGTCTTTTCCCTGATCTGCTCTTTCTCTCGCTCGGCGCGGGTGTGCAGCTCATGCAACCGGCGCGCCTGCATCAACTCCTCAAAATCGTCGGCAAGTTTCGGCTCCCGATATTCGAGCTTGGCCGCTGCGATCGTCTCCACGCGCGGGCCGTGAACGGCCATGCCGTCGCGGATTTCGCGCACGGCTTCCAGCCTTAGCGCGATCCGCTGCACGGCCGCCTGCGCATTGGCAATCCGGGCCTGCCACGCGAGGCGCTTGCCGGGGAACGCCAAGAATCCGGGGGGCTGCTGCTGGATTTGCTGCAAACGTGCGGTTTGCTGTTCCATCATGCTTTCTAGGCGGTCCTCGATCTGGTTTGCCTGCTCCACCTTCTCCTCAATAACGGCCTGTAGCTGGGCGTTATAGGTTTCCTCGGTCGGGGCGGTGGCGATAGCCGCCTCCTCCTGACTGTCCAGCGTGCGCGCCTCGTCTAGCAAGCGATCTGCGTCCGCCTGTGGGTCGCCCGTGCCCTCGTCCAAGGAAACCCTGTCGGGGTCCGCGTTCGGGGTGTCCTGCATAGCCGTCCTTTTTAGCCGCTAAAATTTCGAGCGGCCACTATATCCGGTTTTTCATGTCGCGCACCATAGAAAAGGCCCCGCAAAAGCGGGGCCTATCCTCGATCTTAGCGCATGTCGGGCGGGGGAGGGGGGTCTTTCATCCACCAGTCGGGTTGCCCGTAGGGGCCTTCCTGCCATTCCCCATCGACCAATTCCCCTGCGCACCAAACCCAATCCAGCCCCTCATTATACTTTTGCCAGTTTCCGGGCTTGGTCCAAGCAAGAAGGATCGAAACGCCAGAGGGGGCGGACTCTATCGGTTGCCAATCATCCTCTTTGTTCATTGGATCATCCTTCAAGAACGGCAACGAGCTGCATTTTCCCAAGGTCGACCTCGGCCTCCTCGCCGCTGTCCTCATACTTGATCCATGCCACGCCATCCCGCGACGGCCGCTTATTCAGGATCAAGCGGGCAGGGCGCTTGCTATGGACAACCTGCACAATGGCCTTTTTCAGCTTTAGCGGGTCTTCCTCCTTCGGCTCTTTCCCGCCCTCGGCCCCGGCATCGTCACCAGCTCCGCCGTTCCCCTCGTCGTCGCCCGCGCCTTCGCCGTCCTGATCGCCCTCGTCGCCCAAATTGGCCTCAAGAAACTCCTTCAAGAGCCGCACGGAGCCGCGCGTAATCTCCTGATCGGCATCGGCCAGCCAACGCGCCACGCCCTCGCTATGCTTCTTGTGGAGGCCCACAAGGTCATAGATCAACGTCACGTCCCTGCACCGCCCGCCTTGGAACGCCTTGGCGATCGGCTCCGGCAAATCGAGCAAGGTCGCGTGCTGGGTGACAAAGGCCGGTGATTTGCCGATGGCCTTCGCAATTTCGCCCTTCTTTTTCCCGTTCGCCAGCTCGCGGCCGATGTAGTCGGCAATCTCGCGGGCCGTGAGGGCGTCTCGCTGCAAATTCTCAATGACCTGATCGGCCTCGGTATAATCCGGGTCGATGAAACCCGGAATCGTCGCCTTCTCGGCCAAAAGCGATGCGCGATAGCGCCGCGCGCCGTGGTTTATGAGATAGCGGCCCTCAACTTTCGGGTTCGGGCGAACGGAAATCGGCGTTTTCACGCCGCGCGCCCTGATCGTCTCGGCCATTTCCGCCAGCGAATTTTCATCAAACTGCTTGCGGGGCTGGTGCGGGTCTTCGTCAATCAGCGCCAGCTCCAATTCGAGCGGTGCCCCTGAACCGCCCTCCGGGGCCGCAGGAGAGGCGAGGAGGCCCGAAAGGTCGCCCAACCCCTCCAACCCCAGCCCCGACGCCCGCACGGGCTTCTGAGGGGCCTTGGTGGACGATTTGCCCGGCTTCTTGTCCTCGGTGTTCTCGGCCATCGTCAAATCTCCATTTTCTCTTGAATGTGGCGGGCCATCGCTCGCATTTCCTGCGCCGCTTTCCGCGCCGAAGTCCGTTTGATCGACCAAACCGGGACGCCCGACGCCAGCGCGTCCGCAACGCTGCTCCGGTTCCCGATCGGCGTTGGAATGACCAACTGGGGATAGGCACTGGTCAGCTCGTCAAGGTGCTGCCCGTGACGTGGGTTCCGCCCGTCAACCTTGCTCGGAATCATTCCAAGGAATTGCAGCGCCGGGTTCGCGCGCCGGATATTGGCGATCGTCGTCACCATCTTTTGGATGCCCTGCAAGCTGTAGGCTTCCAGCTCGATAGGCGAGGCCGCGAAGTCGGCCGATAGCAGCGCCGCCGCCATTCTGACGCCAAGGGAAGGGGGGGTGTCGATCAGGCACACGTCAAAGCCTTGCGCCGCGATCACGGCCAGACTGCGCTTGAACGCGCCCGCCGCTTCCCCAAGATCTAGTTTCTCAAGATCGGCTAACCGGCCATCGGCGGAAAAGACCGCAATCCCATCGGCGTTAGCCTGGTCGAATTGTGACACGCCATCAAAGAGGCTGCTCGCCAAGGCTCCGCTATCATATTCGCCAAGGGTGAAACTGGCGTTTCCTTGGGTGTCCAAATCAATAACCGCGACCTTCAATCCTTGCTCTTTGAAGTAATAAGCAAGATGCACGGTCGTTGAAGTCTTCCCAACGCCGCCTTTCTGGTTCGCTATGACAAGTGTTTTCATCATTTGGCGTCCAATTTCCTGACCGCCTCGCGCTGCCATTGCCGCACAAGGAAGGCTTTGTGTTTCGGTAAAACCGCCGTCACGCGCTCGAAACCTTCGGGAACCTCGCTATGGGCATCCCAAATCCGGTTGACCGCCAGACAAACGGCATTGCGTGATACGCCTTCGCGCTTCGCCACGGCCGATTGAGCCTCGCCGTCCACCAGAACAGCCCGCGCCATTTCGAGCGGTCGCGCTGCGATAATGAGCTGTCCAGCAGCTCGCTCAAAGGCTGACGCGCTCAAGCGTTTATCCATTGGGCCTGCCGCGATTCTTCTCGCGGTATAGCTTCGGCTCATACACGCCGAAAAAGATGTAGAGGGCGATATAGACCGCGTAATAGGCAAGGAACTGCCAACCGGCATGAACATCCGGTGTGTTCCAATACCAGAGCATCCGCAGGAACTGCCAGAAAACGACAACCGGGATGATAAAGCGGGCTACGGTCCAGATCAGGATTCCGATCGTCCAGACCGCCAGAATGACATGATCCACGCGACGGCCCTCCCATGCAGGCGGAGGATTGGGGAACCGCAGGACCACGCGGCGCGCGGACAGCGGGGGAAACTTGGCTTTCATCGGAATACTCCGGTTTCGACCTTGGCGGGTTGCCCGGTCACAACCGATATAATGACAGCATCCCAAGCCGTGTCAAGCCCTCGTAAAGTCCAATGCGGAATAATTTTAGCCGCTAAAATCCCCTTTCTGGCGTTCCCAAATATTTCCCAGCCCTGCCGCTGCGCATAACAACGCCCATGCCGAATAAGGAATCTGATCCTCGCCGCCCGTCCAGCGCCGGATTACGCGCGTATTGCTCAAGCCCAAGAAGCGCGATGCCGTGCCGCCAGTCATATCCGCCGCTTTGAGGATCGTCCTGACCTCCTCCGGCGTCGGCTGCTGCCACCCCTGATCGGCGGGCAATAGGCAATCTGGCCGAACGTCTGTCATGCGCGCGTCTGTTCCTTCGTTGGCGTTGCTCCTCAAGGCAGGCAACCTATGAATATGTCCGATGGCTGGGGAAGGGAAGGGGGGCACTCGCCCCCCAAGCGCCCTTAATCGACCGCCGCCGCGATCACCGCCGCCTCTGCATGTCGCGCGGCATAGCCGTAAGCGCGCACATAGAGCCGGGCAAAATGATCGTCGTCGTATTTTTCGTGCATGTGGGCCAGCATGGACAACGTGGCTATAAGGCCCGCTGCATCGGCCGACACGTCGCCGGAGAAGCCTTTTTCATCCCACGCCAGATGATATTGAGCCTGACCGTCCGGGGCCATGTAAAAGCCGCCATTCGATAGGGTGTAGAAATGCCAATATGCGCCCGTGTAGTCGGCGGACAGCTTGGACATATAGCCATAGGTGATAGCCTCGGCCTCGATCATGCGCGCCAGCCCGAACAGCCGGGGCAGGAACATGAGTCGATCGTCCTCGCCAACCAAAGCGGCGGCAATTCCCTTATGAGTGTTCATCGGACTTCTCCGGTTTCGACCTTGGCACCATAGCCCGGCCATATCCGATATATTGGACGTTTCCCGGTTGCCGTCAAGTTATGCTCGCCCGCCATGACCATCTTTTAGCCGCTAAAATGACCTCCATCGCAAGGCATATTTGCTTGCCGCGCCGCAATTACCATAGGGCCGATTTTCCCGCCTCAATTGAGCGCGAGAACCGGCCCCCAAATCGGGGCCTTACCCCCTTTTTGGTGTTCAAACAGTTTCAATTACGTGTTGCGCGACTAGCGCAACTCCGATTCACCTTAAACAAATAAACTCAAGGGGTGCTTCAGGAGCTTTTTGAGACTCACGGGTTAAGCTGCCTCTCCATCGCGTGCGCAAATGCCCTCCCACAAGCGCACGAGGGTTTCCGCCATCGCCTTGTCCGTTGTGGTTTCCCGTATGTAATCGGCCTTGCTCAACCGTGAGAGCATCCAAGCCGTTTCCTCAAGCCGCCCTCTCTGGCGTTCCGCCTCGTCATCAGGGACCGGGGCAGGGCGGGCATGACGTTCGAGCATGTTCAGCAGCTCGCGCGGCATGTCGATGCGATAGGCATTGGAAGTCTGCTCGGATCGTGCGCCCGCCTCGGTGATATGCCGGATATAGCGCCGTAGCCGGGCCAGCAGCCCGATTTCACCAAGCGCCTTGATCGCGCGGCCGACGCTGGCCCGCGAAACGACTGCCCAATCTGCAATCATTTCGTAGCTGGGGATCACGTTGCCCCTGAAACGCTCCTCCATCCGCAGCAGGGCCTTATAGACCCGCACCGCTGAATTGGTGATGTTCATGCAGGCCCGTTCAAATTCGGTCGCCTCGCGCGGCTCCTTCCGCAACTGAACGCGAAGGACACGCCCCTTTTCAAACGCCAGATTAACAGCGTGCCAGCAGCCTTTGCGGGTCTTCTTGTCCCGCGTTGCCAAAAACGCCCTTTCCACGGTGCCGCCAGCTTCCTTGCTGTTGGCTCGAACATGATCGCCGTCCCTGCGCCTGCCTTTCCGGCTCCGGCTCTTATCCCCGTAGGCTTTGGCGCTGATCGTATCCAGCAGCTCCCCGATTTGGAAAGCTCCTATCTCTTTGGCGTAACTCATCGTCGTCCCTCCTTTGCGAAGGGCCGGGAGGCAGGCAAAAAAATCCCGTTGCGCGAATCAAGCGCCCTTGAACCGAAGTCCGAAAACCGCTAAGTGGGAAATTGTATGGAGTGTTCAGCGTTGGCGCGCTGTCCCACACAAGCGGTTTTGAGGGTGCCCGGCTTCGTGCCGGGCATTTCTTTATCCACTCACGGCCAGAAACTCCTGTTGCAGAAACATATCGTCCCCGATCCGCTCTAGGATCGCGTTGATTGCGGCCTCGCGGGACGTGAAACCCTTGCTGGCTTTCACCCTCTCCACGATCTCGACGGCTTTAGGGGACAAGGCCATACTCATGCGCTTATAGCCCTGCTCGCTCTGCGCCTTCGCGCGTTTGCGCTGGGACAGAGTGGAAGGTTTAGGTTGCGTGTGAGTCGCCATAATGCCCCGGCTTAACGGACATTAAAGGTTCTGGCAATTCAGCACTGAAAATTTTATGACAATGGCCCAAAGACACGCATAGAAAAAGAGTTTGAATTAGCGCCATCACTCTTAGTTCTGGCGTGGCACTCAACGTCTGCATGAGCTTGTGTTTGCAGACAACCGGCATCGTCCAAGTAATGCCAGCCCCATGCCCCCATAGCCGATTCTTTTGAAATTCGTCCGAGCCGATCTGTCTGCCAACAGAAATCTTAACCGCCGGCGGGCACTAAACCGTTTCGCTCATTTGAACGCCAAAGAGGATTTTAAGGAAGCTCAATCTTGACCCTGCCAGCTCCGGTTTTGTCTTCTACGGACTAGGGGAACAACCGGGAGGCGCGCACGCACGAATCGCCGGTTTTGTTCGATAACGGCACCACTAACATTCAGATAAAGTCGCATAGCCGCTTCCTTTCTGGCGCGCGCCGTCATATCCTCACGCGGCCACCCGGAATTTTAGCGGCTAAAACCAACACCCTTGCGGAAGAAAGAAACCGAACCTGTGTATCGGAAGGTTCTCGCCATCAACATTAACCGCTTCTTGGCCCTAAGACGGCTCAAGAAAAAAGACCTCGCGGAAAATGCGGGGCTGTCTGTGTCCTTCGTATCTGACGTTACAGCCGGTAAGGGAAACCCGTCGCTCGAAACAATCGCCGCCATCGCAAATGCTCTGGAAGTCCCGCTTGTCGCGCTGCTGGAACCGCCGCCAATCGGCACCGATGGCTGGGACGCCAGCCTAGCCGATACCTTATCAAGAGAAGATAAAAAGCTGGGGCTTCCTCCCGGTTATAAGCGCGTTTCCGCTATCGTCACGGATCACCAAGCGTTCCAGATAGCACAATGGCACAAGGCTGCCCACGCTAAGTTGCGCCGGTCCTGACAATCCCCCCGATCTGAACCTAATTCTTTGCAATCGTTCTGGTTGCCTACATGAAAATTCCGGTATATCCCTTGCGTCCATTTTGTTTTGGCAGGGACGGAGCTTCATGCAGGCGAAGGGGGAACCCGCTCAAGATACGGTAAAAGAGCGTGCGAAGGAAATGCTTCGCCGCTCGATGCAACCGCTTATGTTGGATGCGCTTGCCGATCCCAAAACCGTAGAGCTGATCCTGAACGCCGATGGCAAGCTATGGCTGGAACGCCTTGGCGAACGCATGATCTGCATCGGCACGGTCGCGCCAAGCCGGGCCGAGGCGATCGTTAAAGCGGTCGCTGGCTACCACAACAAGGAAGTGACGCGGGCTTCGCCAGTTCTGGAAGGCGAGTTTCCCATAGATGGCTCTCGCTTCGCCGGGCAGATGCCCCCGGTCGTGCCCGCGCCGACCTTCGCCATCCGAAAGCGCGCCGTGGCGATCTTCACCCTCGAACAATATGTAGAGGGCGGGATTATGACGGCGGAGCAATGCAGCCTCATCCATGAGGCTATCCGCGCGCACCGCAACATTCTGGTGATTGGCGGCACCGGCAGCGGCAAAACAACGCTAGTGAATGCCATTATCAACGGGATGGTGGACGCGGACCCGACCGAACGGCTCGTAATCATTGAGGATACCGGCGAGATTCAATGCGCCGCTGAAAACTACGTCCAGTTCCACACGTCGCCGCAAGTTTCCATGACGGCGCTGCTCAAGACAACCCTGCGGATGCGCCCCGATCGTATCCTAGTGGGCGAGGTTCGCGGCCCGGAAGCCCTTGACCTCCTTATGGCGTGGAACACCGGCCACGAGGGCGGGGCGGCAACGCTGCACGCCAACAACGCCGAAGCGGGCCTTAGCAGGCTCCAAATGCTCATCAGTATGCACCCTGATTCACCACGGCCGATCGAGCCGCTGATTGGTGATGCGGTGCATTTGATCGTCCACATCGCGCGCACGCCAGAGGGTCGCCGCATTGAAAGCCTGCTGGAAGTCGGGGGCTACGTGGATGGGAAATACATTTTGCGCAAACTGTGAAGGAGCAAGACATATGACGTTGTTTTGGAATGACGCCGACGCCCGCCGTAAGGCGCTCGTTTGGGGTATGCTGGGGCTGGCGCTTGTCCTGCTCCTGATGTGGCCGCACGCGGCTTGGGCGTCCGATACCACGGGCGGCCTGCCCTATGAATCCTATATGACCAAGGTTCGCCAGTCGATGACGGGCACCGTCGGCTATACCTTCGCCCTCGTCGGCATCGTCGTTGCCGGTGGTGTCCTGATCTTCGGCGGCGACCTCAACGGCTTCGTCCGCACGCTGCTGCTGATCGTTCTCGTCGCCTCGATGCTCGTCGGCGCAAACTCGGTCCTGTCTTCCATCACGGGCGGCGGCGCGGTCATCACCGGCAACGCTGCGCCCGCGCTGGCGGGCTAAAGGGGAGGGCCGCTATCATGGCTCTGCGATCAGTGCCTATTCGCCGTTCTGGCGTCCGCAACAATCTATTTTTGGGTGGGGACCGGGAGCTAGTGATGGCCACCGGCCTAGCGTCGATGGCACTGATCGTTCCGGCCATCAATTCATTGAAGGCTTGGACCGCTGGCCTCCTGATCTGGTTTCTTGGCGTGTGGGCTTGCCGCCTCATGGCCAAGTCGGACCCGCTGATGCGGTTCGTTTACCTGCGGCACCGCACCTACCGCCCTTACTACCCCGCCCACTCCACGCCCTTTCGCAAGAACGGCCGCCTGCAATTCCGCCGCTATCGGCAACCGGGGAAGAAAAAATGATCCAGACAGTCGTTGTCGTAATAGCGATCTTCGGTGCGGTTCTGCTCGCTGTCCTCGCCTTTGCGTCCTTTGCAAACGCCGCTGAACGCAAGCTGGCGCGCTATCGCTCCAAGGACGAGGGCCTTGCCGATCTGCTCAATTACGGGGCGATGGTGGATGACGGCGTAATCGTCGGCAAAAACGGCTCCTTCATGGCCGCATGGATTTATGAGGGCGACGATAACGCCAGCTCCACCGACCGCCAGCGCGATATGGTCAGCTTTCGGATCAACCAAGCTCTCGCCGGGCTGGGCAATGGCTGGATGATCCACGTTGACGCCCCGCGCCGTCCAGCTCCTGCCTACTCGGCTGCGGGGCTATCGCATTTCCCTGACGCCGTGACGGAAGCCATAGATCAGGAACGGCGCGAATTGTTCCAGTCCCTCGGCACCATGTATGAGGGCTATTTCGTCGTCACCGCGACCTATTTCCCTCCGGTCATCGCGGAGCAAAAATTTGTCGAGCTGATGTTTGACGACGATCGGGAACGGCCGAACAACAAGCAACGCACGGCCGACCTGGTTGAACGCTTCAAGCGCGAAATCACCACGTTTGAAAGCCGCCTGTCTTCGGCCGTGAAGCTGACCCGCCTTCGCGGTCACAAGGTCGAGAGCGAGGACGGCTCGACCGTGACGCACGACGACTTTTTGCGGTGGCTGCAATTCTGCGTCACCGGCAAAAATCAGCCGGTCGTGCTGCCCACGAACCCGATGTATCTCGATTCCATCATCGGCGGTGTCGAAATGTGGACGGGCATAATCCCGCGCATCGGCAACAAGTTCGTCCAGACGGTAGCGATCGAAGGTTTCCCGATGGAATCAACGCCGGGCATCCTCTCGGCGCTGGGCGAGCTGCCGATTGAATATCGCTGGTCCACGCGGTTCATTTTCATGGATTTGCATGAGGCCAAAAAGCACCTTGAAGATTTCCGCAAAAAGTGGCGGCAAAAGGTTCGCGGCTTCTTCGATCAGGTTTTCCAGACCAATAGCGGCAAGATAGATCAGGACGCCCTTTCGATGGTGGCCGATGCTGACAACGCATTGGAGGAGGTCAACTCCGGCCTGATCGCGCAAGGCTACTATACCGGCGTCGTCGTCCTCATGGACGAAAACCGCGACAAGGTAGAGCTGGCCGCCCGCCAGCTTGAAAAGGCTATCAACGCGCTCGGTTTCGCCGCCCGTATCGAGACGGTGAACAACCTAGAGGCGTTCTTGGGCACGCTGCCGGGGCATGGCGTCGAAAATGTCCGCCGCCCGATCATCAACACCATGAACCTAGCCGACCTGATGCCGACAAGCTCGATATGGACCGGCCTCGATCATGCGCCGTGCCCGATGTATCCGCCCAGCTCGCCCCCGCTCATGTCTGGCGTCACCAACGGCTCTACGCCGTTCCGGCTCAATCTCCACGTCCGCGACGTGGGCCATAGCTTCATCTTCGGCCCCACGGGTGCGGGCAAATCAACGCTGCTCGGCCTGCTCGCCGCCCAGCTCCGCCGCTATCCCGGCATGTCCATTTTCGCTTTCGATAAGGGCCTGTCGCTCTACCCGCTGGCGAAGGCGGTAGGTGGAGCGCATTTCACCGTCGCGGGGGATGACGAAAAACTTGCCTTCTGCCCGCTCCAATTCCTCGAAACCAAGTCCGATCGCGCGTGGGCAATGGATTGGATCGACACAATCCTAGCCCTCAACGGCGTGGCGACAACGCCCGCCCAGCGCAACGAAATCGGCAACGCCATCGTCAATATGCACGCCAGCGGGGGCAAGACCCTCTCTGAATTTGTGGTCACGATTCAGGATGAAACGGTGCGCGAGGCGATCCGCACCTACACGGTGGATGGCTCTATGGGCCATCTTCTCGATGCGGAGCATGACGGCCTTAGCCTGTCGGAATTTACCGTGTTTGAAGTCGAGGAGCTGATGAACCTCGGTGAAAAATACGCGCTCCCGGTCCTCCTCTATCTGTTCCGGCGTATCGAGCGATCTTTGAAGGGCCAGCCTGCCGCGATCATCCTTGATGAAGCGTGGATTATGCTGGGGCATCCCGCCTTCCGGGCCAAAATCCGCGAATGGCTCCGGGTGCTGCGCAAGTCCAACTGCCTTGTTCTCATGGCAACGCAAAGCCTGTCTGACGCCGCAAATTCAGGCATCCTTGACGTTATCGTGGAGTCCACCGCGACCAAGATTTTCCTGCCGAACGTCTATGCGCGTGATGACGATACCGCCCAGCTCTACAGACGCATGGGCCTCAATACACGCCAGATTGAAATCTTGGCGACGGCCATCCCCAAACGCCAATATTATTATCTCTCGGAACAGGGGCGGCGGCTCTTTGAGCTGGCGCTAGGCCCCGTGGCTCTGTCCTTCGTCGGCGCGACCGACAAGGAATCCATCGCCACGATCAAGGCCCTTGAAGCGTCCTACGGCCCGGCATGGGTCAACGAATGGCTGTCCATCCGTGGCGTTCCAACCAGCATCAATGTCGGCCGCACGGCGGCGGCCCCCAATACCTCGGAGAAGCTGCATGAGTCTGTTTGACAAGCTGCGGGGGCGATCTGCTGAAAGCGCCCCGGTTGATCCCAACCCCTATCTGAACGCGCGGCGTCAATGGAATGAGCATGTCGGCGGCATCGCTGCCTCGCGGCGCTTGTGGCAGACTATGGCGATCCTCTCGATGTTGATCGTCCTCGCCGCTGTCGGCGGCATCATAGCGATTGGCAGTCAATCGAAATTCATTCCCTACGTGGTCCGCGTGGACTCGCTGGGGGACGCGGTGGCCGCCCAGCGGGCCGATATGGCTTCGCCGGTCGATGCGCGCGTAGTGCAAGCGCAAGTCGGTTCCTTCATCCAGTCGGCCCGCATGGTGACGGCTGACGTTGAACTCCAAAAGCAAGCCATTTTCCGGGTGTATGGGATGCTCGCGCCCAATGACCCGGCATTGGCGAAGATGACCGATTATCTCAACGGCGACCCCGACAATACGCCCTTCGCCCGTGCGGCGCGGGAAACTGTATCGGTCGAAATCGCGTCGGTGATTCAGCAAACAAAGACCTCTTGGCAGGTCGATTGGACAGAGACGGAGCGCGATCGGCAAGGCCAGCCTATCCAGCCTCCGGCCAAAATGCGGGCGCTCGTCACGATCCGCGTTGCGCCGCCCAGCTCGGCCACCACCGAAGAACAAATTCACCAGAACCCCTTGGGCGTGTTCGTCCAAGATTTCTCTTGGTCGCGCACACTCTGATGGGAGGGACAATCAACATGAAACAGATGGTCTATTTCGCCGCCGCCCTCGCGGCGCTGCCTTCGATCGCCGCCGCGCAAGACGGCCCGCCGCTGCCCGACGACTATACGCCGCCAGCCTCAAACGCGCCTGTGCCTGCCGGGGGCGGGCAAGTAGATCCCAATGCCTATCTCAACCCGCGTAATCCGGTTCTGACGCGCACCCAGCGCGAAGGGCTTTCAATCTCGCGGCGCTGGCAGGCGGAAAGTGCCGAAGGCATCAAGCCGGTGCCGGGGACCGAAGGCGCGGTAATGTTCGCGTTCGGCACGTCCGAACCTTCGCTAGTCTGTGCGCCGCTGCAAATCTGCGATGTGCAGTTGCAGCCGGGGGAGAACATCAATTCGGTGAACGTGGGCGATAGCGCCCGCTGGCTGATCGAACCGGCCGTATCCAATTCGGGGCCGGATGAAACCCAGCATCTTATCATCAAGCCCCTCGACGCGAACTTGAATACAACGCTGATCGTCACAACCGATCGCCGCACCTACCATATGCGGTTGGTGTCGCACCGCACGCAATTCATGTCGCGGGTTGCCTTCACCTATCCCGACGAGGCGCAAGCCAAGTGGGCCGCCTTCCGCGCCCGCTCGGATACGGCGCGCGCTGAAAACACGCTGGCGGTGCCCGATGGCGCTCGCGGCGCTGGCAGGGGCGGGAGCGAATATCTCTCCAATCTGGATTTCCATTATAGCGTGGACGGCCGCGCCCGTTGGAAGCCCGTCCGGGTCTATAATGATGGCGTCAAAACCATCATCGAAATGCCCCGCGCGATGGAACAGACGGAAGCGCCGTCGCTGCTGATCGTGCGGGCAGGGGGCAGCGCGTCCAAGGCGGCTGATACCTCCATCGTCAATTACCGGCTCCAAGATGGCCGCTACATTGTCGATCAGATTTTTGACCAAGCGGTCCTGATTGCCGGTGTCGGCAAGCGCCAAGAGCGCGTCACCATCACAAGGGGAGGCTGATCGTGCGCGGCGCGTTCTTTGTATCAGCGGCCTTCTTGGTCACAAGCTGCGCGGGCGTTTCGCACCGGGATAGCTTTGCCGTTCCGGCTCCTCCCGATCAGACCAAGGCCCTCGTTGACGATTCCGTGGCGGAGCTGGTGAAGCTCTACCCGCCCGCCATAAGCCGGGTGCTGGTCCCGACTGGTGGGGGAGGGGCCTACGGTGAGGGCCTGCGCTCCTCGATGCGGCAAGCGGGCTATGCGGTGATTGAGACTGGCAAGGGCGAGAAGCCCGATCCTGCGGCTACGCCTCTGCGCTATTATGTCGATCAGCCAATTGCCAATTCCTACCGCGTGACGCTGCGGGTAGGCGCACAAACATTCTCCCGCATCTATGGCGTGGATGAACAAGGGGTTTTCCCCTCTGCCGGGTGGGCGCTCGATCTGACCGGCGCAGCGCCGGAGCTGATCGAGCGCGCGAACCGGCCTGTAGCGCCCGCTGCGCCTCCTGCCGCACCGCCGCCTGTCGCCAGCCCTCAAACCAGCTTCGGGGATAATGGATCGCCGGGGGCCGGGGGATGGGTGGTCAGCTTGACGGGCTTCCCCTCCGAGAACGCCGCGCGTGCCTACTGGCGCGCTACCGCGCGCGTGCGGCCGTCATGGGCCAGCATAACGCCGCGCTTTGTCCAAACCGGAAGCTCTCACGGCATCCAATTCGGACTGTTTCAATCCAGCGCGGCGGCGCGTGCCAAGTGCAAGGGCATCCGTGCCGTGCGCTGTGGTGCCGCCAAGGCCGTGTAAGGGGGTAGGTTTATGTCTGATGCTGATAGCATGTCGCCGGAAGCCTCGCCGGGCGGCGCAGCAGACGCGAAGAACGGCCGCTTCGTGACGGGTGTTCGCAGGGTCAACAATTGGCCGCTGGTGATCGTCCTTGCCGTGGTCGCGGTTTTCATCGCCATCGTCGTGTCGATTATGATTGATCGCTCCCGCGACGATGCGGCCTCCAAGGTTCAACCGGCTGTCGGGCAAAGCTCGGCTGACGTGGCGAAAAAGGTTGCTGGGACAGCGCCAGCCGGTGCGGCGGAAGTGGTGGCGAACGCGCCCCCGGTCCCGCCTGCCGATGGTATCCCCGTTGCGCCGGTCGATCCCAACGCCCCGCCAACCGTGACCGCCTCGCAACCTAGCGGCCCCACGGCGGCCGATCTGCGCCGGGCACGTCTAGAAGCGATCAGGGAAGCCCGCCTTGCCCAATTTGGCAGCGCCGTGCGCTCGCCTACGGCCGTGAAATGGCAGAACGGCCGCGATGGCGCGTCCTCTGGCGGTTCGATGGGTGGCGGCGCTGATCCGGCAAGCCAGCTCCTCGCCCTGCAACAGCAAATGGCCGCCAACATGGCGCAAGGTCGCCAGCCTTCGGCCGCCGATGTTGCCACCCTAACGGCCCTGTCGAACCAACTCGGCGGGGGAGGGGGCGCGGGAACGGCGGGAGCCTCCAACGCCCGCCCCCCGGCCAACTATGGCCAGTTCGGCAACAATGCGGGCGGCAACCGCTGGGCCTCCAACTCACAAGTAGAAGCGCCGTCGCGTTATCAGCTCCGCGCGGGCTTCGTCATTCCCGGCACGCTGATTTCCGGCATCAACTCGCAAATCCCCGGCCAGATTGTCGCACAAGTTTCTCAAAATGTGTTCGACACGGCGACGGGCCGCTATCTCCTGATCCCGCAAGGCTCCCGCCTCGTCGGCGCGTATGACTCCAACCCCGTCTTTGGGCAGACGCGCGCGCTCATAGCGTGGCAACGAATTGTCTTTCCAGACGGGAAGGCGATCGACCTCGGCGCAATGCCCGGTTCGGACAGCGCGGGCTATGCCGGGTTCCATGACCAAGTGAACGCGCATTGGTTCCGCATTTTCGGTTCTGCGCTGCTCATGTCGGGCGTAACCGCTGGCGTCACGCTAAGTCAGCCCCAAACGGGCCTCAACGCCAATGGCACCATGTCCGCCAGCCAAGCCCTTAGCCAAGCTCTCGGCCAGCAGCTCGGACAGACCACGGCGATGATGATTGAGCGCAATCTGAACATATCGCCCACGCTGATTATCCGGCCCGGCTTTCGTTTCAATGTTGTGGTCGTGAAAGACCTAACATTTTCAAAGCCTTATCGCTCGTTCGATTATTGACGCCAAATGAAAGGGAGTAAGCAAGATGAAGTCTAGGATTTTAGCGGCTAAAATCTCTTTGGTGGTCGCGCTCGCGCTGGCGGTCCCGGCTGCGCAGGCTCAAATCGCGGTGGTGGACGTTGCGAACGTCCGCCAGACGACGATTTCCGCGCTGCAAAATGTCGCCAACGTGGCGAAGCAAATCCAGCAATATCAGACGCAGCTACAGCAATACGAGAACATGATTCAAAATACGGTCGGCGCGCCGGTCCAGCTCTGGCAGCAGGCAACGCAGACGATCGACAGCCTTCAAGGTCAGGTCAATCAAATCAGCTCATTCGCGCGCCAAGCGGGCGACGTGAACACCTACATGAACCAATTCAAAAATCCGTCCTACTACCAGACCAACGCTTGCACGTTCGGGAATTGCACGGCGGCGCAACGAGCGGCGGCCCTGTCCGCTACTCGCGCGCGCACGACAAGCCAGATGGCCGCCAATGCCGACGCGATGAACGGGATCAACAGCGCCATGAAGTCGCTCGCGTCTGACGGCCAGCGCCTCGATCAGTTGCAATCGAACGCCACGGGTGCCAGCGGGCAGATGCAAGCCTTGTCCTATGCCAATCAATTCGCGGCTCAACAGGCCAGCGAGTTGCAGAAAATCCGTGGCGTGCTGCTCGCCCAGCAAGCGGCGCTCACGGCCCAATCGCAATATCAGCTCGATCGGGATGCTGCGGCTACCGAAGCATCGGCGGCGATGCGGAAGACCAAGCCAACGCCAATTGGAACCTATCAGAATTGAGGAAATCCATGCCGAAATTACGTCATGTAGCTGCCTGCGTCACCGCAACGCTTCTTCTCGCTGCTTGCGGCAAATCCGGGTCCGAACCGAAGACAATGCTTTATTACTCGCAACACCTAGATGAAGCCCGCGAGAAAGTTGCCCGCTGCAAATCCGGCGTCGATACCGATGCGGAGTGCCAAGAGGCGGGTAGCGCATTAGCCCACGAAACCAAGCCGACGACGATCGGAACCTATCAGAATTGAGGATAGCACTATGAAGGCTTTGCCTCGCCTGCACCTGTCCGCCTTGGGGTTGGCGCTCACGCTCGCCGCAACCCCTGCCTATGCGCAATCGCAAGGTATGCTCGATAATGTTCTGAACAAATATAAGAGCATGGCGGCAGCGTGGGCGAGCGTCTTCACAACGCACGCGACAATCCTGTTTTTCACACTCGCGGCTGTCAGCCTCATTTGGACGTTCGGGCAGATGGCGCTACGTCGCGCCGATCTTGGCGAATTTGCCTCGGAAGCTATTCGCTTCGCACTTTTTTGCGGTTTCTTCTGGTGGCTCCTAATCAACGGCCCTGCGATCGGCACCGCCATTATTGAAGGGTTGCGCTCGCTCGGCGCGCAAGCATCCGGCCTGCCCAACAACTTGGCCCCATCCGGCATTGTCGATATTGGCTTTGATATTTTCCGGCAGACCCTCGAATCATCCAGCGTATTAACTCCGGTCGATTCCGCTCTTTCCATTTTGATTTCGCTGGCCATCCTGATCGTTTTGGCCCTCGTCGGCGTGAACATGCTGCTGCTTTTGGCTTCTGGTTATATCCTCGCCTACGGTGGGGTTATCTTCTTGGGCTTCGGCGGCTCGCGTTGGACTTCCGACATTGCGTTGAACTATTTCAAAACGGTGGTCGCGGTTGGCGCGTCCCTGATGACAATGGTTCTTATCGTCGGCGTCGGGAAAACCTTTCTCGACCAATATTATGCAGCCACGGGCGAGGGTTCGAGCCTTCAAGATTTAGGGACAATGCTTGTCTTCGCGGTCGTCCTTCTGGCGCTCGTAAACAAGGTTCCCGCGATGGTTGGGGGCGTCATTAGTGGCGGCTCAATCCACGCGGCGGGCGGCATCGGGGCCTTTGGGGCAGGGGCCGCGCTGGGCGCTGCCGGTATGGCCGCCGGTGCTGCTGCCACGGGGGGCGCGATGATCGCCGCTGGCGCTATGAACGCTGCGGGGGGTGCCAGCGCGATCAAGGCCGCCTTTGCTGCTGCCGGTGGGGGCGGCGGCGAAGGCGGCCAAAGCGGCGCTGCCGGTGGCGGGCAACCGCTGTCGTCGGCGGGCGATCTGCCGGGCGGCGGCGGCGGCAACGGCGGTGGCGGGGGAGGGGGCGGCGGAACGCCCCTTAGCGTCGCTATGGGTGGGGATGGCGGCTCGACCCCGGCCAATGACAATAGGGGCCTCCAAGATGGCTCGGAAGCCGCCAGTGCAGGCGGTGGCACGGCGGCAAGCGCCGCTACTGGCGACGGTGCAGCCGATGGCGAAGGCGAGGACGGCGGTGCTGCCGGTGGATCGGCCACGGGCGAGGCGGGGGCCAGCTCGTCCAGCTCCGCCAGCTCGGAAGGTGAAGGCGCTGCCACAAGCGGGGATGGCGGCGGCACGCAACGCACCGGCCTTAGCCGGGCGACGAAAGCGGCCTCCATCCTCGGCGGCGCTGCTGCTGGGATGGCTCTTGACGGGCTGAAAAGCCGGGTCGGTCAAACCGTGGGGGGCCGACTGGCGGCCAATATCCGCGCCTCGGCCGCCTCGGCATCGTCGGGAAGTGAAACGCTCACGCCCGCAACCGGCGCGGGCAGTCCCGCCAGCTCGTCCGATTCATCGCCGCCGTCCACGGCGCAATTCGCAGGCGATACCATTTCGGCCGCCCGTAATGCGGGCGACATGGAGACGCCAGAGGATGAAGTTGCGGCCTTCGTCCAGAGAAGGGGGGACAGCTAATCATGGCCGCTGATCTGCCTCCGGTTGTGATAGAAGAACGGGTGCAATGCTCGATCGCGGCGGCGCTGCGCTATAACATTCCGGCGAACGTCATGTTAGCGGTCGCGGAGCAAGAGAACGGGCGGCCCGGTGCGCGCGTCCAGAACACCAATAACACCGCCGATCTTGGCTCGATGCAGCTCAATTCCAGCTATATTCAATCGCTGGCGCGCTACGGCATCCGGCCTGAATATGTGCTTGCGCCGGGGTGCTACTCCTACAATCTCGCCGCTTGGCGTATCCGAAACCATATCCGCGACGACAATGGCGACCTGTGGACGCGGGTTGCCAATTATCACTCCCGAACGCCGGTCCATAATGCCCGGTATCGTGCGGCGATTATGGCGAAGGCGGCACGCTGGGAGGCATGGCTTTCCTCGCGCTACAACACCTATAGCGTGAACGGCGTGCCGATCAGCGGCGGCGGTCCTGCTGCGCGATCGGCGTCAAGCCCGCTCACGATCACGGCGGCCGACGCCGGGGACAGGGGCCAGCTCGCGGCCGTGGCGCAACCGGCGATCGTCCAGCCTCAAGCCAGCGCCGACGCCTCGGCGGGCTATGTCGCCTCGATCTTGGCCGCTGCCTTCAATGCACGTATAACGGATACGTGGCGGGCGCTGGAAGCCAATTACGGGGCCGCCAACAGCTTTCACAAATATGGGCAGGCGGTGGATTTCGTGCCGCGTGCCGGGCTGCACACGATCACGCGCGAGCAAATCCGCGCCGTGATGGCGCAACATGGTATTCGCGTGGCGGAGCTGCTGGGACCGGGGGACAGGGGCCATTCCGATCATTGGCATCTGGCGTTCTATACCGGCGATCAGACTCGGCCGCTCGATCGCGCTCAAATTGTCGTCGCCAGAGCGGAACGCGGGATAGGGGGCCTAACCTCGGCGGCCGTGCGGCCGATGGCCAGCTATGAGGCTGCGCCAGTTCCACAAGCCCGCATCATGGCGGCTCGGCCGAACGCCGCGCCTATTTCCGTTGCGGTGAATTTCCGGCGCGACATGCTGCATCCGGTGCCCGGCGATCCTGCGGCCGACGAACGGTTTATTCCGCGCACAATCACCGCCAGCAATTGAAGCGACGGCGCGCTAGGCGCTCAATTCGGCAAGCCGGTGTGGGCGCTCATCCCCATCCCGGCCAGCTCCTCAATGAGCCAGTCTCGAAAGTCCGAAATGGATTTCGCGCCTTCGGCCCTCAAGGCGGCAACGTCTTCCTCTTTGAAACTCCAATCGTCCTTGCCGATGTGCCGCAAGGCGCGCCTGACGCAATGCTTCTGATAGCTATAAATCGCGCAGCGGAGATACCCGCGAATGATCTTTTCCATAGCCGCATCGTCATTGCGGTGGCGATCTAGCAATGCGTCAAGGTCGGCTATGGATGGATCGGGATTAAGCATGGTCGGCCTCGATCTGTAGGGCGAGCTGGGCGAGGCGATCGGGAGCAAGCAAGTCGTCGGCCGCTAGGTCGATAGCGAAGGGTTCGCCGGGTTCGGGCGGCCGTCGATCGGCGGCAAAAGCGGCAAGATAGGGTTGCGCCGCGTCGGTTTCGATCCAGCGCCAGAAGGCAGGCCCTTGGCCGAATAGCCCGGCCTCGAACATATCGAGCCGGGCTTGCGCGAAATCATCGCACATTAGGCGAAGTGGATCACGGCCGATTCAGTGGTCCGCCCCTGCGGACGCACCACAATATCGACCTTGCAGCCAAGCCGGGTGAGCATGGCTAGAAGCCGCTCAACCGAGACGCTGCGGAACTGGCCTCGCAGGATGCGCGACAATTCCGGTTGAGTAGATCCCGTAACCTTGGCGGCGGCGATCTGCGTCAATTTCCGCTCCTGCATGGCCTCGGCCACACGGGTAACGAGCTGGGCTTTCAAAAGGTGGGTGTCGGGATCGGCAAAGCCTAGATCGGCAAAGACATTGCCGCTGCCTTCCTCAATGATTTCGTCCTGTGCGCTCATGCTGTGCCTCGCGGGGTCTGGTGTTGCCGGTGATGCTCCTCGGCGGTTTTCAGCCGCGTTCGGATCAAATCCATATCGGCCTGCGGCGTGGCCTTGCCCTGCTTGGATTTCTTCTGGAAGGCGTGCAGGACATAGACCGCCTCCGCAAATTTGACCGTATAGACCGTGCGGAACGTATCGCCTTGGTAGTCGTCTATTATCTCGACCACGCCAGCGCCGCCAAAGCCCTTCAACGGCTTAGTGCTGGCGTGCTGCCCGCCTTGCTGCGCGAGGTGCAGGGCATAGCCCATTACGTCCTGCACATCGTCCGGGAACTCCCGAAAATCGCGCTTTGACGATGCCACCCATCGAACCGGCCGTTCCGTATCCATCGCGGCTATTATGCACAAATATACATAGCTCGCAAGCGAAAATTATGCGCGTATGTGCATACTGCGCGCGCCGATGTTATCAGCGGAACGATTGTGGGGCACCGGGATCGGCGGTTCAATCGAGCGCCCTGCGCGACGAATGTATCAACGCCGGGGATG
This sequence comes from Novosphingobium sp. EMRT-2, assembly GCF_005145025.1. Classification (NCBI taxonomy): domain Bacteria; kingdom Pseudomonadati; phylum Pseudomonadota; class Alphaproteobacteria; order Sphingomonadales; family Sphingomonadaceae; genus Novosphingobium; species Novosphingobium sp. EMRT-2. The sequence continues at coordinate 72,414 of NZ_CP039696.1, forward strand.
CAGGACGGCAATTTTATGCTAGAGGCCCCGGCGCGGCTGCACGCCCCCCATTTTGTGCAGCCGTCCACTTCCGACGATGGCCCGCAAGGACTGCGCCATCGTCGGAAGACCAGCCAACAATCTAGCCCTTGCTGCCCTCTGTCCGGGCAGGCGAGTGTTGCTTGCCGTTGTAATAAAATTACTGTTCAATCTGACCCTAGTTCCGCGTGCAATCGGCGTATTGTTGAGTCATCGTCCCTCTACAACGATCGCAAGGAGGACTACGCTATGGTTGATTCTTCCAATATCTACCGGGAGCAGCAAAAAGCGGTTGCCCTAGAGTTCATGGAAAAAGCTCTAGCGATACTCGTTGAGGTCGATGATTCCCCGGCAGATTGTTATCTGCAACAATCAATAGATACGTGCATGGCGTCACCACGCATGACATTTCCCGAAAACGAGTTTTGGGACTGCGTGGATGAATTGCCGCATTTGACTGACCGGGCCTTGTTCCTGCATCGCCAGAACGGGCTTTCAGTCGAGCAAATCGCCAAGCGACTAGGCATCGAGCAGAAAGAGGCGGCCGAACGGCTTTCGGAAGGGCTGGCCCTTGTTCGCGGCTCATTCAGCGTGGCGGAACACTAATCGCCGGAATCAGGGGCAGGGAGCATCTTGCCGAGCGTGGCGACCAATTCACCGGGCATGTAGGGCTTGGCGATATAGGCAGCTCCGTTCGGCAATTCGCCCGAACCTGGTCGCACGCGGCCAGAGGTAACAAGGACCGGCATGGAGGGCCAACGGTCGCGGACAGCAGCGGCTAGGGCGAGGCCCGTCATTCCGGGCATTTCAATATCGGTGAACACCGCGCCAATATCATCGCGGCCGTCAAGGATCGCCAGAGCATCGGCCGCCTCGCACGCCTCAAAAACGCGATAGCCAGCATCCATGAGAATGTCCGCCGCCATCGTCCTAACAAGGGGTTCATCCTCGACAACCAGCACGGCCGCGCCGTCCGATCCTTCTCCCATTATTCCGGCTCCCTGTCCTTTTCGGCCTTCTTCTGTGCCGCGTCACGCAAAATGCCCGCCCAGCAAGCGAGGATCAAACCTTCATCGGGGGCCGTTTCTCCGGTGATGACAGAGTAGATTCCTAGCACGTTGGAGATTTCCTCCACCGATGCGACGCCTTTCCCTTCCAGCATCCCGGCGAGGACCGCCAGCGCCCCGCCCATTGCCCGCACCATTGCCGGATCAGAGAGCTTCGCGCCGGGGAATACGTCTTCATCTGGCGTCCCCCCGTTCATGTGGCCTCCGTGCCGCCCTTGGGAGCAATCATCACTTGGTTTCGGCCGCCCTGCTTTGCAGCGTAAAGGGCTTCATCGGCCGCTTTGAGGGCCGCCCTTGGATCGGGGAAATCAAACACGTCCGCAATGCCAGCGGAAAAAGTAATTTGGCCCAATGGTTCATCCGTCTTGCGGTTTCGCAAGCGACGTTCGGCCATTTGTTCGCGCAAGCCGTCAAGTTTCTTATGCGCTTCGGACAGGCTGAGGCCCCGGAACAGCATAACAAATTCCTCTCCACCGTGGCGCGCTACATGGCAATTATCGTCCGAAATCGTAGCGAGCATTTCCGCGATAAGTCGAATGACCCGATCGCCTGCATCATGGCCGTGCGTATCATTGATACGCTTAAAATGGTCTATATCGCAGAACGCCACGGCCAGCGGGTCAAGGCTCGATCTGGCGTCCCGATATTCCCGCTCTAGGACCGCATCGAAAGCCCGGCGATTGGGAAGGCCGGTCATGTGGTCAATCTCTGCCTCACGCCGCGCCTGTTCCAGACTACGGCGAAGCGCCTTGGCCTCCTCCTCGCTGCGCCGCATGTCGGTTTCGAGCTTGCGGGTTCGCTCAAGCATCGCCTTCGCCAAATCCGCTAGGCTGGAAAGGATTTGCCCGGTTCCCTGAACCTGATCCAGCTCGGCCACATGCTGTTCCAGCTCGTCGGTATAATCGGCCGTCGCGCTGCGCGTGTCGTTGGCGTTCTTCGAGAAACTTTCGAGCGTTGTTTCCAGCCTCGCCATAAGGTGCTGGATGCCATCGTGCTTGTCGATCGTCTCGTCTGCCGCCGTGATCTCGTCCAGCCATTCCTGTGTCACCGCTAGGCCAGCGGTCACATGCTGGGCGATCTTGCGCGCAAGGGCGGGATTGGACCCTGAAAAGGCCCCGTGGGCGGTGAGGAGATTATTGGGCGTCACGTCCAGCTCATAGGTGAGCAGGAAGGCTCTGTTGCAAACATGGGGCACGGCCGCGCGGCGTCACCCAGTTGGGGGATTAGGCAGCATTGGCGAAATGCTTATTGAGCATAATCATGGTTTCGGTCAGGGCCGAGGGTCCAATTCCGAATGCTCTTTCAACCAGGCGCACCTCCCCCATGATACCTGGCTGCAGGCACCATGCCTGGGCCTGTCCTTTGCGTAGGGCGCGCATGACCTCGAAGCCCTTGATCGTGGCGTAGGCCGTTGGCATCGACTTGAAGCCACGTACCGGCTTGATCAGCATCTTCAGCTTGCCGTGGTCGGCCTCGAGCACGTTGTTCAGATATTTCACCTGCCGGTGCTCGGTTTCCGCCGCCAGTTTGCCTTCGCGTTTCAGCTCAGCGATTGCTGCGCCGTAGCTGTAGGCGCTTGCAAACGTAGCGGCCTCTGCTCGCAAACAGAGCAGATTGTTGCTCAGATTATCTGACAACAGACAAGCTTCGCTGCTCACGCTAACTGACAATGTGCTCGCCTTCATCCGCGCCTGCTCGCAAACGGCAATGGCCTGCTCACAATAGTAGCCAATGCGATGTCATATCGGCACTCCCGCTTCCCGGAGCCGCTCGGTCAGTTCGCGGGTGTGTTCCGGGTCCAAGGTTCCGGCGAGAAACGCGCGAACGTCGGATGGGCGACTGTTAAGCTGGCTGACAAGCGAACCCGCATCGTAGCCGTTGCGCGTCAGCGTTGGTTCGAGGTCGTCAATCGCGCGTGACAGCACCTGCTCGACGATCTCGGCCGTGACGGGCTTGGCGGCGAAACGGAAGCCCTGCTCGAAGGCGAGCGTCAGGTGCATCTCGATCTGGAGCGGCGTACGCAGACGCTCCGCAATGAGGTCGATCGCATCCTCCTCCATCAGGTCGGCGACCTTGACGCCCTCGGCCGCGCAGGCGCCGAGCAGCCAGGCGACATAGTCCCGGCGTTCGGCACCGATGCCTTCATAGTCGAACGTAGTGGTGCGATAGCCGATCTCCTCCATCTGCGGACGGCGCAGATCGTTTCGGAGCCGGGGATGGCCGACCAGCAGGACCGACAGCAGCACGCCGGCATCGGCCACCACCTCCATGAGCCGCTTGAGGCCGGTCAGCGTCTTGTGGTGGAGGTCGTGCGCCTCGTCGACGACCAGCACGACCGGGCGCTTGCCCTTGCGCATGATGTCGCGCAGGTCGCGCTCGCGGCGCTCGGCCTGCTTGGGGATCTTCACCTGGGCGCGGTCGCCGGGTGAGAGGTCGTAGAAAAGCGCTTCGATCAGCGACGGCAGCGACGTGCGGCGCTTGTCGACTGCGAGCGACTTGGCAACAGCGACCTTGCCCGCCCTGGCCAGCTCGTCCTCGATGCGGCGCAGGAGGTGCGTCTTGCCCGATCCGACCAGGCCGGAGACGACGATAAGCCTGCCGGTCTGAACCGCTGCGCAGACTTCCCGCACAAGGTTGCGCTGATGCTCGGTCTCGAAGTTGCCGACGCCTTGGAACGGGCGGGCGAGCCCGTAGCTGGATTGAACGTCAGCGAGCATCAGCTTGTCCCCCGTCTTGCCTGGAACCGCTCGCGGATGCGGTGGGCGATGATGGTCTTGTCCAGCGTCTCGCCGAGCAGCGCGTCGATGAAGGCGCGGTCCGCCTCGGGCAGCGAGCCGAGCGGTCTTCGAAGCTGATCGACGATGGCATGGCGCGCCGCGAGCCCGGTCGGATATGCCGTCTCGGCAATCGGTTCCGGGAAAGGAGTTTGCCGCACCGCGAGCCCTGCGGTGGAGGGCGGCAGTGATGGCAGTGGCCGGTCGCCGCCAGTCACCGTCGCGCGGGGAAGCCCGAGCTGGTCGGCAAGCCGGACCACCTTGTCGAGCCGCTCCTCGGCGCGGCTCTTCTGGTACTTGCGATAGCGGTAGAGCGGCACTGCGCCGCGCGACGGTTCGTAGGGACCATGCCGCTTGCCGTCATGCTCCACGAAGAGCTGCTGGTCGAACAAACCCCAGAGCAACGTCACCGTCTCACCGGCAAGTTCGGGCTCAACCTCGTAGGAAGCGCCCTCGACCGATACGGTCGCGTCGCCAGCAACGGTGCGCCGCTCGGGTTCGCGCGCGAAAGCGCAGAACCGCTCCCAAGAGCACATGGCGCGCACGCCCTCGCCGGGCAAATGCCGCAGCCAATGTTCGACCCGCGCGTGCGGCTCGGAGCGATGGTCGCCGTTGTTGTAGGTGACCAGCGCACGCCGCATCCACAGGTTGGCTTCCGCCTCGTCCTTTGGCTTGTGGAAGTGGTACAGCGTCTCGTGCACCTCCTTGATCGTGCGGAACGGCCGCTCGACCTTGCCCTTGGCGCGGGCCGCGGTGTGCCGGTCGTCAGACTTGGGCGGCAGATGGGTAAGGACGCGCACGCCCAGGCTGCCCATCACCGACTGGAACACGCGCGACCGGCTGACCGGGCCGTTGTCCATGTAGATCGTGACCGGCAGACCTTGGAACGGCAGTTCGGGCTCGGGCTTGGCGGCAAAGGCGTTGAACAGGAAGCGCAGCGCGGACTCGGCATCTTCGCCATAGACGCTGCGATATTCCTGATAGACCACGCCCGAGCAGTCATCGACGACCGAGAACAGCATCAGCGTCGGTTTGCCGCGCCCTTGCTCGATCCAAAGCGGCGCCTCGACCTGCTTGAGGTCGGACGGGCTCATGTCGAAGTGCCACAACTCGTTGGATCGCCGCGCCTGGAAGCGCACCGCCGCGTGCGGGCGGGTCACGCGGGCATAGTCCAGCCCCGACGCGCGGAGCAGCCGGTCAATCGTCGCCCGCTTCAGCAGGCCGGGTGCGACCTTGACCAAGCCCTCGGGTGTCTCGACGCCATCGGTCTCCAGAAATTCGATGGCGCGAGCGGTCGAGACGTGCCGGCCCTTCTTGTTGGTGGTCCTGATCTTAAGAGCGGCGACGATCTCGGCGTAGCGCTCCATCTCGACCTGCGGGGCGACCCGCGTTGCGCCGTGATCGGATCGGCGCACCGACCTCGGCCGGTTCAGCTCGCGCAGCGCCCGGTACAGGGTCCAGATCGAAATGCCATAAGCCTCGGCCGCGCGGGCGATGATCTCGGTGCGACCGGGGTCGCGTGAGGGCAACAGCGACAATCGTCGGCGAAGGTCGACCAGCGCCTCTCCGGGCGGCCGCTTCGCCCGGTCAGCCATGGGCTGCGGCAGGCTCCTTGGCCGGTGCGCCGCTGCCGCGCTTACCGGCGTAGCGATAGAGGGTCGCCACCGACACGCCCATGCGCTTGGCGATGTCGCGCACCGGCAATGTCCCCTCCTTCATCATCGCCCGTGCCGCAGCGACGTCGCTCGGGCGCATTGCCGACGGGCGGCCACCTTTGCGGCCCTGCCGACGCGCCTCCACCAGCCCTGCGGTAGTCCGCTCCCGGATCAGGGCCCGCTCGAACTGCGCGATGGCGCCGAACACGTGAAAGGTGAGCATGCCCCCAGGCGTGGTGGTGTCGATGCTCTCCGTCAGCGACACCAGTCCGATCTTTTCGCGCTCCAACTCCTCGGCCGTGGCGATCAGCTTCTTGAGCGAGCGGGCGAGGCGATCCAGCTTCCAAACGACCAGCGTGTCGCCTGCACGCAGCACGTCGCCCAGGATGCGCGCCAATTCGGGCCGGTCATCACGCGCACCTGACGCCTTCTCGGTGAACACCCGGTCGCAGCCAGCGCGGCGCAATGCGTCAAGCTGAAGCTCCGGATTCTGGTCGCTGGTGCTGACCCTGGCATAGCCGACCCGCATGGGCGTTCATTCTTCTCCAAACTCGTCGGAGACATACCTTTTTGCGAAAGAGGTTTCCAGAACAGTTTTGACAAAGAGTGGCCCGCAGATTTACGTTGCCGGCCAGGCAAAGCGATCGGCTCGTCAGAAACGGTCGTTTTGAAGAAGCCTGGCTGACGGAGGATCCATGCAGACGCTCGATACGATAAACTGGGTCGGCGACGGTGACGACACCGACTTCTTTGTCGCGATCGAGCGCACCTTCGATCTTCGCCTTCGCTCGAACCTGCCGTGGACGACGTTCGGCGAGGTGCGTGACCATGTCGTCGCGCATGTTGCGGCTCATGGCGGCGGCGGTACGACATGCGCCACGCAGATGACATTCTATAGACTTCGGCGCGCGCTCCGGCTTGGCCGGCACGTCGGGCCGGACGCGCCTTTGGCACCACTGGTCGGTGAGAACCTGCGTCTTGCGTTCAGCGAACTGGAAGCTGATACCGACCTGAAGATGCCCGCGACACGATCCGGATGGTTCGGGATTACCGGGGGTCTCTGCTTCGCCATCGCGGTCGCTATCCTTGTCTTCACGACGCTGGCGCCGCCCCTTCGCATTTTCGGCGCTGGAGCGAGCGCCTATGCGGGGCTGTGGTTGCGGTATATCGATCGCCGACGATTGCCTCGCGGATGCGAAACCATCGGCGATCTGGCCCGCCTGGTCACGGACCAGAACCGTGGCAGGCTGGCACGTGACGGCGCTCGCCTTACCGCTCCCGAGATATGGCGGATCATCCAGCAACTGGCGGCCGAGGAGAGCGGCATCGACTCGGATTTGATCGGGCCGGAGACGACCTTTTTCCGTAAAACGGCGCAAGCCGCCTGACCCAGACTTGACCTTCGTTTTCGGCAGCAACCCCCATTAGCGGACATTGGGTCCGTTGCGTGGTAACTCGCGTGCAGGATCGAGGCAGAAGCATCGAGGACACGCCATGATGGATCAAGCGCCTGAGGTGCCCATGACGCAGGAACAGGTTATTGAGCAGCGCCTCGTGAAGTGTGGACTGAAGGCCGGGGGCATCTCGGTCAAGTACGAGGAAGACCTTCAGAGCATAGAAGTGATCATCGGACCTGCGGCAAGGGCCAATCAGGGCCACTTCGAATGTATCAAAGATGCGGCCGCGCATGAGATCGTGACGTTTGAGGACGGCGCGATGTATAAAGCCTACAACGATTACACTTCAGAAGCGGCTCGGCCGCAGATGCTTGAGAGCCTGACAGCTACGCTGCGAGAGCGTAAGTTGCTTCAAGGATTTCCTGAACGTGGAAGCTTTCAGTCTTTGGGCGAGTTTGCGAGGGCACTGGAGAAGCATGCAGGCACAAAGCCGGGAGCAGCACTACGCGTTGACGGCGACGGCATCGTCTTTGATCCACCGCACGAGGCGAACTTGCCCGCCGACTTCGCAGCCAAGTATTCTGACCTGCTTAGCGTCGTGATGTTCGCTTCCGTACGTGATCATATCAGCTTTGGATTCATCGGGAATGAGGCCGTCTCGCCTGATCGGTAGGTGCGTTCACCATCAGACCGCCGTTGGCAGAAAGCGTGAGCACGCCATCTCTGTTTGCGAGCAGGCGCAAATGATTGTGAGCACGTTGTCAATTAGCGTGAGCAACGCGGCTTGTCCGTTGTCAGGTAATCTGAGCAACAATCTGCTCTGTTTGCGAGCAGAGGCCGCTACGTTTGCAAGCGCCTACACGTAGCTGGGTGCCTTGTCGGTATTGAGTTTGGCCGGCTTTTCCCAGTCCTTCAGGCCACGAAGAGCTTTGCCCAGAAAGCGCTTCGCCGCTTTGGCGCTGCGTGTCGATGACAGATAGAAATCAATCGTGTCGCCCCGTTTGTCGACCGCCCGGTACAGGTAGGTCCATTTGCCCCGCACCTTTACGTAGGTCTCATCCAGACGCCAGCTCGGATCAAAGCCGCGCCGCCAGAACCAGCGGAGACGCTTCTCCATCTCCGGCGCGTAGCGCTGCACCCAGCGATAGATCGTCGTATGATCGACATCGATCCCACGCTCGGACAGCATTTCCTCGAGATCACGGTAGCTGATGCCGTATCGACAATACCAGCGCACCGCCCATAGGATGACCTCGCCGGTAAAATGCCGTCCTTTGAAATCGTTCATCGCAACTGACCTTGACAGTACATGAGCCCAATCTTGGAAACCGTGTCAGAGTTTGCAACAGAGCCGGATCGCGGGTGATCGCGCCGTCGAGCAGGGCGCGCAATGTTTCCGTCTCCTCATGCCGGCTGAGGCCGGCGGGGAGGTGCGGGGTGAGGATGGTGACGCCGGAACAGTCGCAGACATGGGTGTCCAACGTCGCACTTGGCGCATCGTGGATCGGCTCTTCCCAAACGATGACCTTCCGGTCCCGGGCGAAGCGGCTCATCAGATGTTGCGGCCGCTGATAGACGAAGTTCCAGCGCAGGTGACTGAAGCAGATGAGCGTGCCGCCGCCCTCCGTCGGGCTGTCGGGGTTGATGGCGTCGACGTCGCTTGGAATGCCGCTCATGTCTGGAACCTTGCTGAATGATGAACATCGGCAACACGCCGTTCATCGCTCCGGTTCCTGTACAAACCGGCCCAAGTTCAAAGAGATAACACAAGATATCAAGTCGAGAGCGGAAACCTGATCCATGTCAGTCGTTCTGGCGAAGGTCTGGGAGATATGTACGATGAAGAGGCATCTGGAATTATGGGGTGGGCCGGAGTGCACCATCAACAGGGTTCGGGATACATATCAGGATCAGTTCGAGCGATGCGGCCACTATGATCGGATCGACGATCTGAATCTATTTGCCGACATCGGCATAACGACGATCCGTTATCCTATATTATGGGAATGCATTGCGCCTGATCGGCCCGGACAGCATCTCTGGCAGGGCGTGGATGCGCGGATCGACCGGCTGCGCGCACATGGCATCGACGTCATTGCCGGGCTTGTCCATCACGGCAGCGGTCCCTCCTACACGCATCTCCTCGACGATGACGGTTTCGCGCGGGGTCTCGCTGATTTCGCGGCCCGCGTTGCGGAGCGCTATTCCTGGATCAACCAGTGGACGCCGGTCAATGAGCCGCTCACCACGGCGCGCTTTTCGGCGCTTTATGGCCATTGGTATCCGCATGTCCGCGACGAGGGCGCGTTCTGGCGCGCGCTCCTCAACCAGATCGACGGAACCCGGCTCGCGATGCAGGCCATTCGCAGGGTCAATCCCGCCGCGCGGCTCGTTCAGACGGAGGATCTCGGCCGCACCTTCGCCACTGCCGAGTTGCGCGAGCAGGCTGCGTTCGAGAATATCCGGCGCTGGGCGACATGGGACCTGCTGTTCGGGCGCGTACGGCGCGGTCATCCGCTGTGGCGGCGCATGGCCGCGCACGGGCTGGAGCACAGGCTGGAGGCCATTGCGGCCGATCCCTGTCCGCCAGACATCATCGGCATCAACCATTATCTGACCAGCGAGCGGTTCCTCGACCATCGCATGCAGCGCTATCCCGCCCATGCGCATGGCGGCAATGACGGGCAGCGCTATGCCGATGTCGAGGCGATCCGGGTGCTGGAGCCGCCCCCGCCCGGTCTGAGGGGCGTGATAGAGGAGGCGTGGGACCGCTATGCGACCCCGATCGCGGTCACCGAAGTCCATAATGGCTGCACGCGCGAGGAGCAGCTGCGCTGGCTGGCGGAGGCGTGGGATTGCGCCGAGGATCTGCGCAATGAGGGCGTGGACGTGCGAGCGATCACGCTCTGGTCGCTGCTCGGCAGTAGCGGATGGAACACGCTGCTGACCGCCCCCGGCATCTATGAGCCGGGCATATTCGACGTCAGTAGCGGAACGCCGCGCGCGACCGCTCTCGCAGCGCTCGGCACGGCTCTGGCCACTGGCGCTGCACGGCATCCGCTTGCAGCGCAGCCGGGCTGGTGGCGTCGGCCGATCCGGCTTGAATATCCCGCCGTCCGCCGTCCTGCCCCGGCCGTGCAGCACCGGGCGGACAGTTGCAGGGAGCGTGCGCCCATGGGTCGGCCCCTCCTGATCATGGGCGCGACAGGAACCCTGGGGCAAGCGTTCGCGCGGGCCTGTACGCTCCGCAACATACCGCATGTGCTGACGGCGCGGCACGCGCTCGACATCACCAGCGAGGCCAGCATCGGGGCTGCGCTGGACCGGCACGATCCCTGGGCAGTGGTGAACGCCGCCGGCTGGGTACGGGTCGACGAGGCGGAAAGCCATGCCGCCCGTTGTTTTGCGGCGAACAGCGACGGCCCGGTCCGCCTTGCGCGGATGGCGGAGGAGCGGGGGCTTGCCACCCTCAATGTCTCAAGCGACCTCGTCTTCGGGGGCAAGGCGGAAGGGGCCTATGTCGAAACCGACGCGCCCGACCCGCGCAACGTCTATGGCGAGAGCAAGGCGCGCATGGAGGAGGGACTTCTCGCCCTGGCGGGGACGCATCTCATCGTTCGCACCGCAGCCTTCTTCTCTCCCCATGACGAGTTCAACTTTGCCGTCGCGGTCGCTCGCGCCCTGACGGCGGGGCAGCCGTTCGAGGCCGCGGCGGACCAGCGGATCACGCCGACCTATGTGCCGCATCTCGTCAGGGTCGCGCTCGACCTCCTGATCGACGGTGAGCAGGGCCTCTGGCACCTCACCAATGAGACGGAGCTATCATGGGCAGAGTTCGCGGAAGCCGTCGCGGACAGCCTGAACCTGCCCCGGCATCTGATCCGCGCCGTGCCGGGCGCCCGCCTGAACCAAATGGCGCCACGCCCCTCCCGCGTACCGCTCGCGACGGGGCGCGGGGCGCACCTGCCGTCTCTTGCGGATGCCCTCGGCGAGTTTGCGCGGCATGAGAAGAGGCAGCAAGCGGTGCGCGAGCTTGCATGACATGCAAACGGCCATGGATCCGAAGACCCATGGCCGCCGAACATTCAGCCGTCTTACATCCAGCCGTCGAGATCGTCGGGGATGTTGCTCAGCGTACCCTTGCCGGTGATGGCGTTCAGATCGAACGGCTGCGCCTCCAGGAAAAATTCCAGCTGGTCACGCGATGTCACAAGCGAATTGATCACGCGGACTTTCAGGCCTTTGAAGTTCGGGCCGTCGATGCGCAGCGCCTTCAGCGTGACTTTCGATCCATGCGGTATCTTCACGAAGCGCGGATAGTTCAGCAGGCGAAAGTCCGGCTGAACGATCTCAAGCTCGACGTCGATCGGGCCAGCATTCGCGATCTCCATCTCGCCTGAGTTTCCGATCAGAAACTCTGACGGCGAATATTTGGTGAACGACATCTTCAGGACCGCGTTCATCACCGTTTGAACATTCTCGCGCGTGCCGAAGAAAGTGTCGCGGAAGAGGCCGACCGTACGACGCTTTTCCAGCGCATCCTTGAAGGCCGCTTCATCCTCTCCCTGCGTCAGGAACAGGGTGGCGACGCGGTGATCCATCCCCGCCGCCTCCTGCTCCAACGCGGTCCCGAGATGAGCGTCCGTAGTCGCCGCGATATAGAGGTTATATTTCAGGGCCACGTCCATCGCGCTGGGGTGGATGAAATCGCTTTGCGCAACCTCAATCCCGACAGCAGACCCTCTGAAAACATCCGTTCGAGGAACGGCGTCACCACTGCCTCACCAGGGGAGGAGGAGGGGATGGTCGGATGATTCCACTGGCAGATGGCGCCCTGCCGCTTCGCTTCGCGGAACCGTGCTTCCAGATCTTTCTCGTCCGCGCTGGTCCGGTTCCAGTCGACCCGGTCCAGCGCGACCGTCTGCTTGAAGGTGCTGTAATGGACTTTCCCCGGGTTCAGCGCATTTGCATCCTTGAGGAAGTGACAATTGAAATGCCCGATCGCGCGCGTGATCTCCGACCCGAGCGAGAGTTTCATGCCGCCGAGGCCAAGCATGCCCGAAGAGATGAACGCGCGGCCGATTTCATAGCTGCGGTTCTTGTTGGTGCCGGTGTCGCGGATCTTTGGCGTGATGATGTCATGTTCCGTGAAGGACACGAACTTAAGCCCGTCATGCGCCGCTTCTGCGAGGCGAAGCGTCGGCCAGGCCGAGCCGTCCGAGAATACGGTGTGCAGGTGCAGGTCGCCGGCGAAAATATGATGTCCGTCCTTCGTATCGGGGAAGATCAGACGCGCGGGCGACGGCGGCCGCTGATCGGATTGCGTCACGAACTCGGCGGAAGCTTCTCCGGCGGTGAACAGCCCTGCGAGCATAGCGAGAGCGGAAACCATTTCGCGGAAGTTTCTATGCTTAACCATAAGATCTCCTGATGAAGGTGGTGTTTGATGAATGGGCTTTGATATCGGTCGTGAAATCAGATTCACCGCACCCACATTGCGCTGGGTTCAGAACTTGTATCCAAGCGTGATGCCATAGGTGCGCGGGGCCGCCGGGAGGTCGGTGCTGGTCGTGGCGGAGTTGAATCGGGAGAGCGGATAGTATGTGTCGGTCAGGTTGCGGACCCAGGCCGTGGCGGAGATATTGTTCCTAGGGGTTGCGGCGCATCGACGAGCCAAGGAAAACCGGGTTGGAATAAAACCAGAGATCAGTCCATGCGTCTTCGCCCTCGGCATCGGGCGCCGGCTCGGCATCCTCAGTATTCGTCCCGCGCAGACGGAGATATTCATCGCCTGCGACCGGTTCGAGAGCCGTTTCGATCACGCGCCATTCGCCCTCTCGCTTCCATTCCGCCTCGGTAAAGCGCGCCACGACGCGCGTGCTCGGATTCCGATCAAGATTCGGATCGGCGGATTTCGTGCCCACCGATCCGCGGATCAGGTCAATATGGTGAACGGCAGGATTGTCGCCATTGGCATTCATCCGTCGGGATCCCGAAAGCGGATCGTAAGGTGAAGCGGCTCACCATTGCCTGCATTTATGGTGGAACCGAATTCGATCGGACGCGCATCGGCGCCTGTTCCCAACAGAATCTCAAGTTCCGACACGAGATCGCCTGTAGTCACGAAAATGCGTCCGGCGCGCATGGCGGCGATGATCGATGCGGGGTTCTTTGGCGCGTGGACATAAGTCTTCGAATATTCGCCAGGCCAGAAGTCGAAACCGCCTTCGGTCCAGTTGATGTGTGAGTCTGAGTTGGCGGTAATCACCAGCGTCGTCCTTCACCCAGCATGGAATCCCAGAAGCCGCCAAGCCGCGCGGTCATCTGGTCGAAACCACCCATGGTCGGGAAATCGCCATAGGCCCCGCGCGGGATCGCATCGCCGAAAATAGGCCGCATAGCGCGAAGGGCCGACACTTTCGCCGACCTGACCGGCGGCCTGATGGCCCGGCGCACCTTCCATCCCGATGGCGACTTCCGGCGCGGTATCGTTCCAGCCACGCAATTCGGAAGGGGTGGTCAGGCCGTATTTGCCCATGCCGGTTGCGGACCTCGAGGGATGGTGTGCGAAAAGAACAGGCTTTGGCTGTTGTGCATCCATTGTCCGCAATGCGTCCAGCATTCGCCCTTCACTGTTGCGCGACGGATCGCGGGGCCACGCCTCGCGGGCGCCGTAGCCCTTCTCCAGCTCGCGCAACCGGTCGGCCTCGTCGTCACCTGCCGGAACGATGATGCTGCTGTGATCCGATCCGGGCGTATCGAATTCCATGCCGAAGAATTGCACCAATTCCGGCACCAGCTGTCGTGATCGCAGCAGTTCGGGATAGGCGTGGTCGTGGTTGACCTTGCTATGATTGGGGCCGCCATGATCGGTCGCCACCATCCAGTCCAAACCGAATTTGCGCGCCATCAGGCGTTCATGGGAATCGGGTATATCGCATCACCGCCCACGGTCGGCGTCGGCGGGTCGGCCTTTTCGTCATAGCCGGTCGAAAAGCGACTGTGAGTGTGATGATCGCCCCCCAGCCAGCGCGCTTCTCCGGCATCGGCGCCCGGCTGCGGCGCGGCACATCGATGCTGTGCATATGACGTTCGTGCGCGGTAACGGCAAATACCGGCAAGCAAACGAGGACCAGAGCGGCTGATGATCTCGTGGCGTTTCGAAGCATGTTTCTGTTCCTGGGATGAATTGATTGGCTCTGTTGCAAACATGGGGCACGGCCGCGCGGCGTCACCCAGTTGGGGGGATTAGGCAGCATTGGCGAAATGCTTATTGAGCATAATCATGGTTTCGGTCAGGGGCCGAGGGTCCAATTCCGAATGCTCTTTCAACCAGGCGCACCTCCCCCATGATACCTGGCTGCAGGCACCATGCCTGGGCCTGTCCTTTGCGTAGGGCGCGCATGACCTCGAAGCCCTTGATCGTGGCGTAGGCCGTTGGCATCGACTTGAAGCCACGTACCGGCTTGATCAGCATCTTCAGCTTGCCGTGGTCGGCCTCGAGCACGTTGTTCAGATATTTCACCTGCCGGTGCTCGGTTTCCGCCGCCAGTTTGCCTTCGCGTTTCAGCTCAGCGATTGCTGCGCCGTAGCTGGGTGCCTTGTCGGTATTGAGTTTGGCCGGCTTTTCCCAGTCCTTCAGGCCACGAAGAGCTTTGCCCAGAAAGCGCTTCGCCGCTTTGGCGCTGCGTGTCGATGACAGATAGAAATCAATCGTGTCGCCCCGTTTGTCGACCGCCCGGTACAGGTAGGTCCATTTGCCCCGCACCTTTACGTAGGTCTCATCCAGACGCCAGCTCGGATCAAAGCCGCGCCGCCAGAACCAGCGGAGACGCTTCTCCATCTCCGGCGCGTAGCGCTGCACCCAGCGATAGATCGTCGTATGATCGACATCGATCCCACGCTCGGACAGCATTTCCTCGAGATCACGGTAGCTGATGCCGTATCGACAATACCAGCGCACCGCCCATAGGATGACCTCGCCGGTAAAATGCCGTCCTTTGAAATCGTTCATCGCAACTGACCTTGACAGTACATGAGCCCAATCTTGGAAACCGTGTCAGAGTTTGCAACAGAGCCTCGGGCAACACCGCGATCGTGAAACTATCGTCATGGCTGTTCGCCTGGGCGGCTGTCCCGGCAGCGAGCGCCATAGCCGCCACCGATGAGAACGCAATTTGCCGCGTCCAATGGCCAAGGAGGGTCATGTTAAACTCCAATAGTTGCTTGTATGTTGGTTGGCTGATCAGAAAGTGTAGCCGAGCGAAACGCCATAAAGTGCGCGGCGCGCCGCGGAATGCCGCGTAGACGGGCGGAGCCACGTAAAGGGTCGTCGCGTATCTTTTATTGGTGAAGTTGCGAACCCATGCCCCACCGTCATCCTTTCGGCAAATGCCAGTTCCATCTGCGCATTGCCAAGGAAATAGCCCTTGATCGGCTGGTAATTGTCGAGTTCGGTGTAATAATCGTCGACGAAGCGGCCATTGACCGACGGCGTCAGCACCCTGTCGCCGCCCAGCGGTATCGCATAGCGGATCGAACCGGTCAGCGTCATCTTCGGCGCAAAGGGCAGTTCATTGCCGATGCGCCGTAACCTCTCCGCCGCATTGCCCGAACGCATGTCGAGTATTTTGCTATCGAGAAGCGAGACGCCGCCCTGTATTTCCAGCCCGTGTAGCGGTCGGACCGTGATATTCGCTTCCGCGCCATAGGTGCGAGCGCTGCCCACATTGGTGCGGATATTGGTGGGCAGGCCGTTGATGAGCTTGTTGAGGCTCGCCTGAAGATTGTTGAAGTCGTTGTAATAGACCGACGCATCGATCTGCACCGGGCCGCCGCGCGGCAGGAATTTGACGCCCGCCTCATAGGTCCAGACCCGCTCCGACTTGAACGGATCGGTTTCGGGGAGGGTGACGGAGGTCGATCCGTCGAAACCACCCGCCTTGAACCCCGGCTGACCGAAACATAAGCGGTCGCGGACGGCGAGATTTCGTAACTGACATTCAGGCGGCCCGACAGGCTGTTGTCGGAGAAGGTCCGGCTGAAATTGAATGGCATGGGACCGAAAACGGCCGGGGCGATGCTCACACCGAAGGGATTGAGGTCGACGGTCGATCCGTCGAACCGGCTTTCATCATGGGTAGCGCAGGCCCGCGCCGATCTTCCAGTGACTGCCCAGCCTGACGCTGCCATCGGCAAATCCCGCGACGCTGCGGCGTCGCTGGATATAGTCGGCGGACAGCACGCTCAGCACGAAATCGGTCAGGTCGAGTTACTGCGCAGCCGCACCTTGTCCCTGTAAGCCGTTGCACCCACCACCCAGTCGAACCGGCCGGGCGTCGCATTCTGGAGGCGTAGTTCCGCCGTCCCCTGCTCTACATTGTCGCGATAGATGATGTCGGTGATCCGCGTCGGAACCACGTCGCCCGCAGCAGAATATTGCTGCTTCAACTTTTCCCAGCCGAGAATGGCGACCAGCAGCATATCACCGCCGATCTTCTGGTTCAGCGTGACCGATCCGCCATAGCTGGTCTTGTCGAGCGACGGATCGATGGCGGAATCGGTCGTAAAGGGCGCCAGCGGCGCAAAACCGCGCACCGTGGCGGTGCGCTCGAAAAATTGCACCGCGCCGGATTCATGGAAACCATGGGCATTAAGCGTGACCGTTGTGCCGTCGGTCGGCTCCAGCAGCAATATCGCGCGACCGCCGTAATATTGGGAGCGATTGGCCTCGGTGTTGACGCCGGGATCGGCGAGCGCGGGGACGGCAGGATTGGCCGATCCACTGACACCGCGCGTGCCGATATTGGTCATGAACCCGTCGGTGCGGTCGAAGACGCCGCCACCCGCAGCTTGACGCCATCGGCCAGAGCGCCCCCGCCCCAGCTTCCGCGCGCCAGGAGTTGAAGCGGCCATATTCGACGCGCGCCTCCCCCTCCCATGTGTCCGTGGGCTGGCGCGAGATGATGTTGACCGCGCCCGCCGTGGTGTTCTGGCCGTAGAGCGTGCCCTGCGGCCCCTTCAATATCTCTATGCGTTCGACATCGAACATCTGTCCGCCGACCAGCGCCGCCGAACCCTGATAGGCGCCGTCGATGCTGACGGCGGCGGACGGATTGCCGTTGGGCCGGAAATCATCATAGCCGATGCCGCGAATGGTGAAGGTCTGGATGGTGCGACCGCCGGAAATCTGGGTGACACGACCACGGGAGTCAGGCGCGAGGCGTCGATCAAGTCCTTCACGCCCGCTTCGCGCAGTGCCTCTGGAGACAGGACGCTGACTGCCGATGGAACATCGATCAGCCGCTGGTCGCGTTTCTGGGCCGTGACGATGATGTCGCCACCTGCCTCGACAGGATCGTCGGCGGCGTAAGCCGGGGGAGCCGCGATCGTCAGGGAAGCGAAGGCGGAGGATAGCAGATGAACGCGGCGGAACTTGTGCTGCGATGAGCTGGCCATGAAATCAGTCCTTGGAACATGTATGTCAGAAGAGGGCGAGCGACATCGGCCACCGCCCGGATCGGGGGTGGATCTCGCGTCGCTCAGGACAATGAGGGGCCTAGTCGGAGACGACAGGCCGTTGCGGCATACGCCGG